>JAQCGX010000031.1 GCA_027619975.1 Nitrospinota bacterium | reverse complement strand
CCTGCCGATCAAGATCAGTGAACTCGTCGGTCAATCGATCGACATTTTCCACAAGAATCCGGCGCATCAACGCAAAATATTGTCCGACCCGAAAAACCTGCCGCACCGTGCCAATATTCAATTGGGCCCGGAGGTTCTGGACCTGCTGGTGAGCGCCATCTACGATAACGATGGTAACTATCTGGGGCCGATGGTGACCTGGGAGGTGATCACGCAAAAATTGAAAATCGAAACCGACATGGCGCGGGTGAATTCCATGATGGAAAATTCGCCCCTCAACGTGATGTGTACCGATCTGGATCTGAATATGCAATATATGAACCCTGCATCCGCCAGGACGCTGCAAACTCTGGAGCAATATTTGCCAATAAAGGTAAGCAATATGGTTGGCCATTCCATTGATGTGTTTCATAAAAACCCTGCGCATCAGCGCAAAATATTGTCCGATCCCAAGAACCTTCCGCATCAGGCTCAAATCCAATTAGGGCCGGAAGTCCTCGACCTCTTGGTAAGCGCTATCTACGATTAAAACAATAATTACCTGGGGCCGATGGTGACCTGGGAGGTGATCACCCAGAAACTGGCCAACGAAAAAGCCGCCCAGGATGCCCAAGGACGGGAGCGACAACAGGCGCAAGAGTTGCAGGAAAATGTTGACAGCATGCTGGTAGTGGTAAATGCCGCAGCACAAGGAGATCTGACACAGGAAATTTCAGTCAAAGGGGAAGATGCCATCGGCAAGATGGGAGAAGGGTTGTCAAAATTCTTAACGGATTTACGGAAAAGTATTGGTGATATCGGAAAAACGGCGCAGACTCTGGGGTCCTCTGCTGAGGAGTTGACGGCCACCAGCCAGCAGATGGGAGCTAATGCCGAGGAAACATCAGCTCAGGCCAATGTGGTGAATGCGGCGGCGGATGAAGTGAGCAGAAATATTCAGACCGTAGCCACAGCCGCCGAGGAGATGGGCGCCAGCATCCGGGAAATCGCCCAAAATGCCAATGAAGCCGCAAAAGTGGGTGCGTCTGCGGTGCAGGTGACTAAGGAAACCAACGAGACTGTCGCTAAACTGGGACAAAGCAGTAAGGAAATCGGCGAGGTGGTCAAAGTCATCACCTCCATCGCGGAGCAAACCAACCTGTTGGCCTTAAATGCCACGATCGAAGCGGCCAGGGCGGGAGAAGCAGGTAAAGGCTTTGCGGTGGTTGCCAACGAGGTCAAGGAGTTGGCTAATCAAACCTCCAAGGCCACCGATGATATCAGCAAGAAAATTCAGGCCATCCAGAGCGATACTCAAAACGCTGTCAAGGCGATTGATGAAATCACCCAGGTCATTAATAGAATTAACGATTACCAGGGGACTATCGCCAGCGCCGTGGAAGAGCAAACCGCGACGACCGGTGAGATCAGCCGCAATGTAACCGATGCGGCCAGAGGCAGCACGGAAATCGCCAATAACATCAATGGAGTGGCAACCGCCGCTGAAAGCACTTCCCGGGGAGCGGCTGAAACTAAAACCGCCGCCACGGAGTTGTCCACGATGGCGGTGAGTCTGCAAAAGCTCATTGGAAGGTTCAAAATTTGATCGCAAAGAAAGTCCACTCCGCAACGCACCGGGCCTTGGGTCCGGTGCGCCCCCCTTATAAAGCTCCGCTCAGTCATTTGTCTGGGGGTATTCGCCTGAAAGGGCTATACCCCTGGCAATTGTCAGCCAGTCTTGTTAGGAAGCAGAATCTGAAACAGACCGATCATTTCATCGAACCGGTAATTCTCGACGATGAACCCGTATAGCTGGGGAGCGTAGTTGGTCAGTCGTCTTTCCTCTTTCCCATCTATGGGGATGTCCACATAAATAATCATTTTGGGTGGGTCAGTTTTTAATTGCTCGACCATTCCTTTCTCTTCCTCTGGCGTCAACATGCCCGGCAAGATCCAATCGTAGCGGGTCGGGTTGATACGATCCGTGAGAAAATAGAAAACCGGATTGAGAGGCAGGGCCAGAATGGGGTCGCCCTTGTTGGTATAAATCTCAATGCGATTCACTACTTCCTCAAGCCATTTGGCTTCCGCCGGATGGGTGTACACCCGAAGCCTATCCAGCGCAACCAATTGCGTCTCGTGTTTCATCGCCCCGATACTGCCGGCGTAAAACCCATGATGAGTATTCATCTCGTAAAAAAATACGAAGGGAAGAAAAACCGCTAAAACATTCACAGGAATCTTTTTTGATAAAGCAAACGGTTGCGTGGCTTCTTCAGAGTCTCCAAGCCAGTGCAGAACATTTTTGTGAGCCAAATAAAGCAGATAGCAAAACAGGATATAAAAAGGCGGAAGTGTTCTTAAAAGGTTATCGAAGCCGGCCCGCCAGATAACAAGACCGAACACGCAAATCCCAAAGGATAAAATTATCAAGAGGGCAAAATCCATTGGCGAGGTTTTCATTTTAGGTCGAATGAATCGCCGCAGAAGAACAACTCCCACCGCTCCATAAACCCAGAGAGGCAGGTAAAAAAGCAGATGCTCGAACATCTTGTGCGGCCCCAGTTTTTCATAGAGAGCGCCAATTGGAAAAACATCTGGAAACGGGTTGCCCCAGACGTTGTGCGCTTCCACCACCAGTTGGAATACTTTGCCGAAAAAATCCTGTTGCAGAAAATACCAGAGAGTTGCAAAAAATGCCGCCGTCAGAAAAGTACCGGATAACCACAAAAGCAGTTTGGACCTTGGCGATTGCGATTCTGCACTAATTCTATGGAGAAGGAGCCCTTCCTTGCCCTGAAAGATAATAACCGCGATCAGAGCCAGTGAGATAAGTAGCGCGATCAGGGCGATTTCGAATTTGAAAAAGCCCGCGAGGAGAACCGACCCGCCCAGCAACAGAAAATCCTGAATTCTTTTTTTTTCGAGGACATTGAGCAGGCAGTAAAGATTTAACACCGTAAAAAATGGGAAAAAACGGTTGTAGTACATTGAGGGCGCCGACAGCATAAGAAGAGCGGCGAGAAAAGCGAATCCCGGAGGCATGATCCGCCTCGAAATCGCATAGACCATGAAGACCATCGCCGGTGTCAGGAGGACAACGCTCAGACGCAGAGTCTGAATGTCGACTCCGAACAGTTTAAAAAATAGGGCCCCGTAGATATAGCGTCCCGGCAGGTAGCCGTTGGGATTGAAATCCTCAAGCGCCTTTTGGCCGTTCAAGGTCCTTAAAGTTCCATTGGCGAACCCGCCTTCATCCCAGATATTGAACCCGTATTGTGAAAAGGAATAAAAGTATCCGATCAGCGCCGCGTACAGTAAAACGGGGAGGACGGGTTTGATTCGGGAGAGAGGGAAGTTCAATGCGGGAATTTCACTTTGCATGGGAAAGAATTTTCAGAGCGTCAGAAAGGATTGCATCTCCTCTACCAGGGGTTGGTGTTCTTTCACGAGAAACGCAAGGACCGCAAGGCCGGATTCGAAATGGGGCATCCGGCTTTTGACCGCTAAAATTCTTTGAAACGAACTTTCAATCGTTGCCGATGGGATCTTCCCGGCAGAAACGTCGCGATGCATCTGCTTGAGAAGGGCTTTGACTTTATCGGTGTCGTGGCAAATCAGAAAGAGATCGATGCCCGCCTCTGTGCCGAGCGTGGGGTAGTCTTCAAAGGGAATATGATCCTGCACCGCTTTCATTTCCAGATCATCAGAAATGATCAGTCCTTGAAACCCCATTTTTTCCCGCAGCAAATTTTTAATAATGGGGACGGAAAACGTAGCGGGAGTTTTTTCATCCCAGGCCTTGTAGATAACGTGGGCAGTCATGATCACATCCAATCCATTGTCAATCGCCGCCTGAAAGGGAACAAGCTCGACGGATTCCAGAGTTTTGGCGTCGCGATCCACAGAAGGCAATGTGAGATGAGAATCCTGGGATGTGTCCCCATGACCGGGAAAATGCTTTCCAACCGCGATCACGCCCGCTTCCCGGAACCCGTGCATAAACGCGACACCCAGTTTTGCCGCCCATTCAGGTTCGTCACTCAAAGCCCGTATTCCAATAATTGGATTTTCCGGGTTGGTGTTGACGTCCAGCACCGGCGCGTAGTCCATATTGATCCCCACCGCGCGCATTTCCCGGCCCAGAGCGAGACCGAACCGATGCGCCAAAGATTCTGACTTCGCATTGCCCAGACAACCGGGTGTTGGAAATTTCGTGAAATGCGGTTGCAGACGGGAAACGCGGCCTCCCTCCTGGTCCACGGAAATGAACAGCGGGACAAACGGTGGCGTGGAAAGCGCGAGCTTCTGGAGATCCGAGATCAGCCGTATCAGTTGTTCCGGGTTTTCAAAATTGCGCTCGAAAAGAATCAACCCGCCGATGTGGTGGTTGACGATCAGGTCTTCCGTCTGCGAGTTGAGAGTGGTTCCTTCAAATCCGGTCACCATCATTTGACCGATTTGTTCTTTTAATAAAGAAGGTGCTTTCAACGCTTGCGTGCTCCCGAAAAGTGATGTCGTTCCCGTTACCTGGAACAGAGTATAATGAATGACAGGGGTAAATGAAAAGGAGTTCCTGAAGGGTCTCCTCATTGGGATGGCGTTGCCCGGTATTGCGCCCTTATGTTACGATAACTTCATCGAGCTTAAATAAATTGGTATCCAATCATAATATGTTGCGACGCGTTGTTATTACCGGATTGGGAGCTGTCAGTCCCAACGGTTTAGGAATAAAAAAATTCTGGGAAAATACCTGCAAGGGGGTCAGTGGCATCGACCGCATCGCAAGCTTCGATCCTTCAGGTTTGACGTGTCAGGTGGCCGGCGAAGTCAAAGGTCTGGACCCTTCCCTCTATTTTTCGAAATCCGATCTGAAAAAACTTCCGCGCTCGGTTCCCTTGGCGATTGCCGCCGCTAAAGAAGCCTTGGAAGATGCGGGTATTGACTTGAACTCCTTTGATGAAGAGGATTTCGAAAGCCTGGGGGTGATGGTCGGAAGCGGCGGCTCGGGGTTTGATTTTTCGGAAAAACAGTTTGAGATTTATTTTTCCGACCAGAAGCATAAAATCAGTCCCTATGCGATTTCCAATTCCCTAGTGGGGATGCTCTCCAGCGAGATCTCCATGTATTTCGGGTTTCAGGGGCGCAGTCACGTGATCTCGAACGGGTGCACCAGTTCTACCGATGCCATCGGTTATGCGTTCAATACTATCCGCCACGGTCAGGAGAAGTGGTTTCTGGCAGGCGGGGTGGAAGCCTGCGTCACTCCGGCGATGATGTCCGGCTTTGAGCGCATGAAGGCTAACCCTGTACATTTTAATGACGAGCCTTCCAGGGCATCGCGGCCCTTCAATGTCGACCGGGAAGGGTTTGTTCTGGCCGAAGGAAGCTGGATGATGATCCTGGAAGACATGGAGCATGCCAAAAAGCGGGGCGCCCAGATTCTGGCGGAAGTCACAGGGTACGGAACCACTTGCGATGCCTACCACCGCGTGGCGCTCATGCCCGATGGCAAGCAGTCGACCCGCGCCCTGAACCTGGCTATGAAAGACGCCGGGGTGAATAAAGATGAAGTGGGGTACATCAATTTTCATGGCACGTCCACGATTCTCAATGACAGAATCGAGACCCTCGCCGTGAAGCAGGCGTTTAACAGCCATGCGATGAAAATTCCTTCCAGTTCCACAAAATCCATGATCGGCCATCCCCAGGGAGCGTCTGGCGCGATGGGAGTCACCGTTTCAGCGTTGTCCCTTAAAAACGGTTTTCTGACTCCCACGATCAATATGGAAAATCCGGACCCGGAATGTGATATGGACTATATATGTAACGAAGGAAAGGAAACTTCTGTTAAAATTGCCATCAGCAACTGCATCTCTTTTGGCTCAAAAAATTCCGCGCTGGTGCTCAAAAAATTCTCTGGATGAGGGTGCAACCATGAAAAAAAACTTGGCGTCTATTAGAGGAAAGAATTTTAAAATTTGGGTGGGGTTGGTCGCGGCTCTGTGGTTATCGGCCTGTGGCAAGCTGGTAGATGTGGACGTTACTGTTGTTGATCAAAAAACGGCTCTGGAGAACCAGATTCTGGGGAGTTATGAAGAGCTGGGAAATGACATGCTGTTGCTGGCCTCGGTCCGTTCCGTGGATGAAGAGGGCAAGCTTAAAACCGTTGCCGAAATTCCGCCGGGGAAAAAAGCAGCCATCCGCGCCATGCAACGGCAGGAGTTCAACCGCGACGATATCCAGATGTTCAAACAAACCGGAGTTGCGGGGGAGGGCAATGCCGGGTTACTGATTTTTTTCGATAACGAAAAAACGCTTAAAGACCCACAGTTCAAATCATTCGCTCAGGCGATCATTGAAGAAGAAAACGCGGACCGCCTGACGATATTAAAGCGAACCATCGCCACCAACGAAGCATTTTCCGAGGGGGACCTCCCCAAAGTACGGAAAATTTTTGCCAGCCTCAACCGCGACAGCGTCCAACCCGGAGAAAAAATTCAAATGGAAAATGGCGATTGGACCGTTAAGAAATAAAACCGGGTTATTCCGGAAGTTGATTCGGTTCAATCGTACGATAGCCTGAGGAAAAGCAACAAGGCATTGCGCCGCCGCTCTGGAAGGATGCTTGACTACCGGTAAGGCATCTGATTGCCTGACAGTTGATTGACGATGTCCTGCTCAAACAGGTTTTCCTGGTGGACAAACGCCTCGAATTCCCTGGGGCTTTTGAACTCAAACTTTCTGGGTTCTTTCTGCCCGCAAATTTCTTCATCCTGCTCGACGGTCAATAAATTTTTTTCAATGTTTTTGATCACAAATTTTTTCCGGGTTTTCAGTTTTCCAAAAATTTCCTGATACACCGGCTCAAGATTAAGCGCCATGATCTTTCTCCTGCTATGAAATAGAGGGCATCAAAAGATCCCCTTCTGATGAATGGTATTTAAATGATGATAGCTTTCCCGCATATGAAAATCAATTAAGTTTCAAAGAGAAGAAATGGTGAAAAAAATATTGAAAAAAAATTAGCTCTGGATGGAAATTGTGCTAATCTACGCCAGCTAAATTTGGAGTTCCGATACGCAGTATTGTAAGGACGAATTTTTCAAAGAACTCAAACAGGATTCATCGTTCACCTGGGTTCTTCTAAACCTCAAAACCAAAAGAATTTCCTGCCAGGGCGCTTTCCTTAAAAACCAGCCATTGGAAAAGCGCTTTCACCCTTCACTCAGCTTTTATGCCAAGAAAACCGACTCTCAAAACATTGATCGACAACTTTATCAGGGAATCCCAGTCGCCATTCACCGTGGAGGACTTTGCCAGGGAAGTCGAGGAGCGGTGGCGAAAAAAAATGTCCAAGACTTCGATGGATCATCTAAAGCGCAAGCTTTCGGATCATCAATACGTTATCGGGACGGATTCTAATGATTATCTTCCGTATCCTGCGGTTCTGGAAAAGATTCAGCATATTCCTCTGCTGATTCATCTGGGTAAATTCGAAATTTCCCGGAAGGTTTTTATTCCGGGTCACCGGATGATTCCCTTTGTGTCCAGTGGGCTTATGGAAACGGATTTGACATTTCTGGGGCCGGACGGCGAAGAAATCCCCAAGCTGAAAAAGAATTTTTATATCGAAGAGGTCATCCATTTTTATCAATACTCAGCAGAGCACCATTTCCCTGACGATATTCGTGTCAATGAGTGGATGCCGGGAAAAAGCCTGGTGATGACCAATGTCTGGGATATGCAGAAATTGTATTCCACGGGCAGATGCAAATCCGGAGACGGATTGCTCATCAAGCTGGTCGATTACAGTAAGGGTGTTTTTCAAATTCTCCCCATCCCTAAGGTGAGGGTGAAATCAAAACAGTTCAAGCTCCGGTTCCTGAATGTTTCCCTGGAAACTTTGGTCAATCGTTTCTATGAAGGCCAGGAGTTTGTCGAGGCCTCCCTGGAAAAACAGATTTTGCGGGCATTTTTTTCAATGGATCAGGAACTTCTGGACGTACCTGCCTTTTCATTGACGGATTTCCTGGAGTCGCTTCAGGAGTTGAGTGTTGTCAGTTGCGAGGGCGGCAAGGTGCAATTGGTTCCGAAATGGAAATCGGAATCCACCGGATTTGTTAAGGAAGAAACCCGTCCGGCTCCCAAGGGAGAAAGTGGATCGCTTGAGGAAATTTTTCAGGATCTCGGGTTGCCTTTTCACGAATCGGAATTTATTTCCATCCTTTATACGGTGATGGCATCGGACAAGTTCAAGATTGAATCTGTATTTGATCTTCTTTTCGGAGGCCAGGGGAAACTGTTTCTCGATAAAAAACAGCATGACGCTTTTTATCAACGGCTGAGGAAGTTGTTGCATGGCATTTGCGATGATTTGAAGCAACCCGAATCCAGTTTGATACGGGATTTGCGGGATAAAAGTGTTGGCGTGAAACTCAGTTTGATCGGGATTTTACGGTTTCTGGAGCAAAATGAAGTGGGCTTGGAAGACCTGCCTGCTGACACGCTCAATCAGGTCATTGATCTGGATAGTTTTTGTACGGAAACTCTCAGACGATTTGCCGACCGGGGCCATCCCCCTGAGTTGAAATTCGTTAAGGATGTGCGGATGGCGTTAAAAATCATTCTTCCGCATGTTGATCAACTGGAAGATGAAGTGTATTGCCGGTTGGGAATTTTTTAACCTCCCTCCGGGGAGGGCGAGATAGCGGCAAACGTTCGCTTCGCTCACGAGCCGAGCGTTGTCGGCGATCGGTTTTGTTTCCGATTTTATCAGGAATTTTTAAACGACGGCGTGTCCTTTGAGCGCATGACCGGAAACCTCTTCCACTTTAACGTTCACCAGGTCTCCTGGTTTTAAAACGGTTTCATCTCCAGTAAAATTGACCTGCCAAAACTGCGGGTTCCTGCCTTTGAAAACTCCTTTCTTCCGCGTCGACTGACCTTCGATCAAGACCTCGACCTCTTTTCCAAGAAACTTTTCCCCCTGCGCCAGGCCCAGTTCACTCTGGCATTCAATAATGCGTTGCAGGCGTTCCTTCTTCGTAGACTCGGGAACGTCGTCAACCAGGTCAGCCGCAGGTGTATTAGGCCGTGGACTGTAGCAAAACATAAAACTGCTGCTGAACCCCACCCGTTCCATAAACCGCAGGGTATCTTCAAACTCGTTTTCTGTTTCCCCCGGATAGCCGACGATGATGTCTGAAGAAATTTCGATGTCGGGAACTGCCGTCTTGAGCGCGTCTGTCAGAGCCAAATACTCCGCGACCGTATTTCCCCGGCGCATTTCCTGAAGAATGCGATCATTTCCGCTTTGTGCCGGCAGGTGCAGGTGGTTCATAAGAATGTCAAGATCCTGGTAGGCTTGAATGAGTTCGAAAGTGAAATCCCTGGGATAACTGGTGGTGAAGCGAAGCCGCTTGACGCCGGGAATCTCCGCGATCCCATACAAAAGCTGGTGGAATGCCACCGGGGTTTCCAGTCCGCGTTTGCCATAGGCATTGACATTTTGGCCCAGCAGAATGATCTCTTTTGCACCGCGTGCCACCAGTTGCCGGACTTCGCTGTATATTTCGTTCGCTTCCCGTGATTTTTCCCGGCCCCGGGTATGAGGCACAACGCAGAAGCTGCAGAACTTGTCGCATCCCTTGATGATATTGATAAATGCACTTGGATTTGGGGTTGCCGGTTGGGCGGCGGATATCTCGGGAATGGAATAGTTTTTCTTTTGATCAAAGTTATTCCATATAAAAGGCTTGTGTGTTTCCAGAGCCCTGTCCACGGCGTGCGGGATGTCTTCAATATGATCCGGGCCTAAAATGAAGTCCAGGAAAGGGATGCGCTTTAAAAGACGCTCCCCCTCTTGCTGCGCGAGGCAGCCGGTGATTCCCATAACGAGATCAGGATTGGCCTCTTTCAGGGGTTTCATGCTTCCGAAAAGGGAAAATATTTTGTGCTCCGCTTTTTCCCGAACGGAACAGGTGTTGACCAGAATCAGGTCCGCGTCATCCATATGCGATGTGCGGGCAAATCCGGAATGAAAGAGTAGAAGTTCCATCCGGTCCGAATCCGCCACATTCATCTGGCAGCCAAAAGTATCCATATAGACTTGTTTCATAGGGACAAAATTAAGCGAAAACGGGTTTAGTTTCAACCCGCATTTGAATAAACCGCAAAATTACCGGTAGTGCCGCAAAATATTTCCTGATTCCTGTCGCCTGGAGCCAATTCATTCTGTTTGGTTCCCATCAGCAGACATCATTTATTTTCGCGCGAAATCCTGAGAAATTTCTCAAGTAGAGCGGTTATCCGGTCGTGGCCGGCAAAGCACTTCTGATGGAAATTTGGTGTAAAGTAAATAAACTTGTGTAAATTACTATAAATTTGGTAAAATATAGATGATTTTTCAATAACATATAAAAGGTTTGTTGACTGATGTGTAAACTTGTCCTACCATTAATGTATTCAATGAAAAAATTAATTTGTTAATAATTTCTTTCCAGTCATTAACCGACTTTTAGGGAGGGGTAGTGTTGTGGCCAAGTCCAATAGCATCAGGCAGGTAAGGGAGTCTCAGATGATGAGTAAGGCTGAGCTGGCACGCAAAGCAAGTGTGACGGTTCAGACCATTGATCGCATTGAAAATGGCAACGAGTGCCGTTTGGATACCAAGCGAAAAATCATATTAGCCTTGGGATATAAACTATCTGACCGCGCCTCGCTTTTCGATGAACCCGATGAGGGGAAGACGGATGACAAACCTAAATCTGCAAAAATAAAAAAGGTTTAAATGGATTAAAAACCAGTGTGCCTGGTTTTAATAATTTTCAGTTACTGTCCCCAATCGGAAATTGAAGGGTATCCAGAAATGGTGACAGATGGTGAAAAATGTAACCACTCTTTTACAGAGTGAACCAATGGGTTGTTTTTAATTTGTTTAAATAGAACGACTTATGGCGAAGCAACGGTTTGGTACAGTGTTTGCTCTATCGACGGTAAACCACTTATAAATCGCAGGTAGGTTTGCCAGCTCAGCTTTGCTGATTACAAAATTATAGAGAGTCCACAGGAATAAGTATGTTTTTATCAGAAAATACCCCATTGGTGGCAATCGATATTGGATCTCACTCCATCAAGATGGCGCAGATGGCGAGAACCGGTAAAAAATATGAATTGCTTAATTTCTCTGTAATGCCTCTTAAAGAGGATAGCATTGTGGATGGAGTGATCCGGGAACCGGACGAGGTTGTGGAGACGCTCACCAAGTTGATCAAGCTGGAAAAAGTAGACACCCGGTATGCGGTGGCTTCGATCGCCGGAGAGGCTGTGATCATAAAAAAGATACGGGTGCCGAGGATGACGGCGGCAGAACTTAAAGAAAACATAGCAAGCGAGGCAGAGCAGTACATTCCCTTTGATATCGAGGATGTCAGCATTGATTTCCAGTTATTAGATGATTCTGAGGAGAGTGAAGACAAGGACACCATGGAGATACTACTGGTAGCGGTTCAAAAGGACCTTGTCGATAGCCTCACTGACATTCTTTATGACGCCGGATTAAAACCCGCCATCATCGATCTCGATGTTTTCGCCATGGTCAACGCCTGTGGGTTGGGGACCGATCTGAGAGCCGAGGGGGTGGTTGCGGTCATTGATCTTGGAGAATCTTTCACTCACCTCAATATCATTCAGAAGGGTTTCACCGCTTATACCCGCGACATCCCGCTTGGGGGAAATTATTGTACAAAAAAGCTCATGGCAAAATTTAATCTTTCCAATAAGGAGGCTGCAAAACTCAAGTCGGGAAAGATACCTGCAGAGTTAAAAGATGATGACGTGGTTGCAGTCATTGTCCAGTCCTTTGAGAAAGTTATTGACGAAGTGCAAAAGGCATTTGAATTGTTCAGCACCACCTCTGCAAACGAAGGAACCAAAATTGAGTTTATAGATGCCGAACTCAGCCTGAAGGTCACTCCGCATATCACGTCAAATGACGATGTCTATATGGTGATTGATGCCACGAAAAACGCGGCCAATACATCGGTACTTGTTGCGGGTTTCCCGGCGATCACTACCAAAGAAGCGCATACAGAGGTTCTGGTGCAAAATGGCGATACCACGGTTCTTGGGGGTATCTATGAAAGTGAGGTCAAGAGGAATAAAGAGTCCGTTCCTTTATTTTCCAAAATTCCTTTCCTGGGAGCGTTGTTCAGAAACCTGGATGAAAATGATCAAGTGAATGAGTTGTTGATCTTCATCACTCCGACCGTCCTGTCCAATGAGTATTCCAAAAAACTATGAAGCGGTTGACAATCGACCTGGGTGACAGGAGTTATGATATAAGGGTTGGCCGCCACCTTTTGCAGCAGACCGGAGCGTGGGTAACTGAGCTTACCAACCCCAGTCGCGTGGTCATCATCACGCATCCATCAATCAACCGTCTCTACGGTGAAAAACTTTCTTCAAGTTTTTCCGGGACGGGGGTCCCCATCGACTTTATCGAAGTTCCCGAAGGCGAGAAATCTAAATCTTTGCAACAGGCAGAGAAAATTTTTGATAGCCTTCTGGAATGGAAATGTGACCGGCAAACGGTTTTGGTCGCCCTGGGAGGAGGGGTCATCGGTGACCTGACAGGGTTTATCGCGGCCACTTATGTGCGTGGCGTGCCGTTCGTTCAGATTCCCACAACCGTCCTTTCCCAGGTAGACAGCAGTGTGGGCGGCAAGACCGCGGTCAACCACCCGCGCGGAAAAAATATGATCGGCGCTTTTTACCAACCCAGACTGGTCGTGGCTGATCTTGAGACTCTGGAAACTCTTCCCGAAAAAGAGTTCAAGGCCGGATTGGCCGAAATTATCAAATACGGTGTGATTGAAGACGCGGCTTTATTTCATTACCTTGAAACCGAAACTCAAAAAATACTTTCCCACGATAACGATGCCCTGGCACATATCGTCGCAACCTCCTGCGCGATCAAAGCGCGGGTGGTGGAAAAAGACGAGCGCGAGAGTCATTACCGCATGGTGCTCAACTTCGGGCACACGGTGGGACACGCCATCGAATCGTTGACGGGTTATTCCTCGTTCATTCACGGAGAAGCCGTCGCCATCGGCATGGTGGTTGCGGCCAAATTATCACAGATCATGGGTTATTGTTCAGAGGATGTGCCCCGCCGGATTTCAAACCTCCTGGAAAAATTTGGTTTGCCCACCCAACTCCCTAATCTCAAGGTCGAAGACATCATTCAATCCATATACCTTGATAAAAAGACCGCTCACAAAAAAATCCGCTTTATTCTGGTCAAAGACATCGGTTCCGTCGAGATTGTGGACAGCGTTCCCGAATCCCCCATCAAGGAAGCGCTGGGAGGCTAGGACCTTCGAGTTAAGATTTCCCGATATTTTTTGTCACACCATGTATTAAAAAAATACACATGTGAGGAATTGTCAGGAACCCCTATAGCCCTTATTTTCTAGGGTTCCGAACTCATATCCCATAAATTCATAGACAATATCAAAATTTCAGATGGAAATGCTGTTTTAGACGATTTTGGCTTGGATATTGCTGTGAAGACTTTGAAGAATGGTCTCAACTAATCTGAATCTCAGGCGTTGCTCCTGAGTGAAATGGAATATGAATCGGTTTGGCAGGGAAAACATACATAAACGGTTGTTCGGTGATCAACGTGGATTCACTTTGATTGAAATGGTTACGGTGGTGTCCATATTTGGGATCATGCTGACAGCTGCCATTCCGAATTATTCCAAGTGGGTGGAAAAGAGATTGATCACCGCCGAATCGGATAAATTATATCTGGATCTCATGCTGGCGATAGCGACGGCTGGACCGAAGTGGGAGCCACCAATTGGAACGTAGCGGCGGGTCAGTACCAAACGGCGTCCAATGGCAACGGTATTTCCGTCAACGGTTGCGACCCCTGGCAGAATTACGAGATGCAAATCGACACTCAGAGAAACGGATCGCTTGGAACCGACGAATACACGGGAATGATCCTGCGATATCAAAACTCAAACCAGTATTACATGGCAAGAATTTATTGCGAACTCTGCACCGGGCCGCCAGCAGGCCATGTTTATAAACTTCAAATCGTTAACTATAACAGCGGCGAAACGGTTCTCGCCGCCAGTGCTGCGATTACCTTCGACAACAATACCCTTTACACTCTCAAGGCCAGTGTCGATGCGGATAACCTGAACATGAAAATCTGGGAAACAGGCACAGCCGAACCGGGGGGATGGACGATCATCGCGACCGACGCATCCTACACCCAGGGAGAGGTCGGATTGACCACAACCCAAAATGTGAGTGTGTTCGATAACGTAGCGGTCAGTCCCCTTTAATTTTTTATGGATCAGATGTGAGGAGCAGGATGAATGCCTGAACATGAAATTATGGAATTTCTAATATGATTAATAAATCAAAATTTGTAAGTCTCCTGAGGAATGAGCAGGGCTTCACCCTCATTGAAGCGCTCATGGCCATGGTTATCTTGGTTGTCGGGATTTTTGCTGTCATGGGAACGACCGGAACCGTCATGGATAAAAACGAAAACAGCCGCAAGTCATCCATCGCCATGACGCTCGCTCAGGACAAGATCGAATCCATAAAAGGTGTGAGCCAGGCCTGGTTGCTGGACGGGGCGGACGGATTGGATTCTCCGGGGCTGGTGGGAGGCGTGTGGACTGCAGATGCAGGCGGAGAGACGATCGATGCCGAAGGCAATGCGGCGGTCGCTGGCTCCACATATGATCGCTCCTGGACCATCACAGATATCGCGACAGAAAACTTTTTGTTTGATGTTTCGGTCACCATGACCTGGCAGGATAATGGGACGAAGACCCTGCAACTCAATACCCAAATTACCCAATAGAAAGTAGATCGGTAAATATGAAAATAACTTTATGCCGTCATCTCAAGAACGATCGCGGAGTGGGTTTGATTGAAGTCATCATTGGAAGTGTCATCGCGCTGGTACTCCTGGCGGCCACGACTATTTTATTTACCCGCAATCAAAGTATGTTGCAAGACCAAAATGACACTGCCAATATTCAGGCCAAGGGAAGGTTCGCTGTGGATAAAATTGAGGAAGAGATTCGAATGGCAGGGTTTGGTTTGCCGCCTTTAGAGGGGTTGACGGCTATTAATGCCACCTCGATCAGTTTTCGCTCCAACCTGGATAATATTAAAACCACCACGCCTCCCTGCGCCCTTCCCTGCCCGGGAGTGAAAGCCGGAAGCTTGGGAGACACCACACTCACCGTACTTGATGAAACAGGTTTTTCCAATGGCGACAAGATCGTCATTCGCAACCCCAATTTTAATCAATGGGAATTAAATACGGTGACAGGAACGTCCTCTGGCACTTTGAACTTGGGAACGGCTTTGTCCACGGATTACAATTATGGAATCAACACCAACCTGGTGACAGTGAACAAATACAGCGATGTCACCATCGCCCTTGCGGGGACGAATATCACCCGGACGGTGGACGGGACCGCGACGAATTTGATCAGCGATGTGGACGCGACAACCGGATTGGTTTTCAATTATTTTGGTTTAGTAGATCCCGCTACAGTTCAAAGGTTGAGCTTTACATTGAACCTGATCGATCCGCAAAATGCAGGCCCTACGGTTGAATTTAAAACCGATATCTCTTTGAGAAATTCTTGATTGAGGTGGGAATCATGCATTTTTTAATGCTGAAAAATAAAAAATGGGTTGCATTAAAGCCCCTAAAAAATGAATCGGGATTTGCGTTTGTAGCCGCAATTCTACTATTGACTGTTCTGTCTCTTCTCGTTGCTGTTGGAACAAAATGGGCTTCGCAGGATATAAAGAGAGCCAGTAACTATAAAAAAAACCAAAGAGATTTTTTATATTGCTGAAACGGGTATACAGCGAGCTGTCAATTTTTTCAATTACGATGCGGCAGGAGACAGCCCGGGGGCCGCAGACAATGGATTTGATGATGAGCTTGTCGGCACGACGTGGCCGGCTGGCTTTACGAGTGCCTCGTTTGCCGGCGGAACTTATACAGTGACTATCGACGACAACGACGATAACGATGGCGACACGAACGACGACGTTGACCATACCGTTATAGTAACTTCCCAAGGCACAAAAGACGGTCAAACGACTTCCATAGAGGCCATCGTCAATCGCCCCACTTACACTCCGGCGTCAGCAATCACCACCAAGGGCAATTTGACCGGAGGCGGGGCTTATACCGTTCAGGGCGCCTGTGGAAGTATTCATACCAATAGTGGTTTCAATCAATCCGGCGTCAGCGGTACGGTTACGCAGGGAACCACTGCATCCGGGGCCTGTTCGGGGGCTACTTGTACGACTTCCGGTGCGGCGGAACAACCGATTCCTATTGTTGATCCCAACGATTTCAAGACCTATGCCCATTACGTTCTAAAAAGCGACGGCACCATTCTGGATCAATCGACAGGGTATATCTACAGCAAATCAGGTTCCGACTGGACGCACGCAACCACAGGGGACGGCAACACTCTTTTTGGCGATATCACTCGGCCCAGCGGTTTATGGAAAATGAACGGCACCAGTATTGGTGACGGCATTTTTTATGTGGAGGGGAACATTAATGTACTGAACACGCCCAGTCCGTTTCAAGTGACGATTCTTGCCGATGGCTATATCGATTTTGGCGGTAGCGGGATTGTCGTGAACTACCAGGGAGGCCCCTCCCCGGACATTGACCAACTCTTTCTTGTAGCGGGGACCAATCTCGAATTTTCCGGAAATCCGACCAATCAAATCGAGGGAATGATGTATGCCGGGGAGCAAATGAGCATTTCGGGAACGGTCGATCTCAAGGGGTTCATCGTTTCGGCCAATCTTGCAGACGTTGAAAGCTTAGTCAGCCCGGAAAGTAGCATTTCGGGAAGCCTGACTGTGACCTACAACTGCAACGGGGTTTCACCCTTTTTTAGCGATCGTGTCATCATATTATCTTGGGAAGAGCAGTGATCTATAACACCAGAATAGTCCGCTTTAAAGTTTCAAAAAAATTAATCATCCCTGGATGACAGTGAAAATTAACGCATCGCATTGGTTTCCCAATCTGAAATTTTTTGTCATCCCTTCACACTTGTAATCGCTTTCATGAAGATTTAATATGTGGGACGTCCTCTGTATTCGATTGATAATGCAAAGGGTCGTCCTTTTTTAAATCGCATTTGAACAACGAATGGTTGTTGTCATTTATGAGTAGAAAATATTCCCCTGAAATTTAAAGGAATCCTGCATGGCCGCCAAGGTTTATCAAAACTACATCGATGGAGAATGGAAAGATTCCTCCAGCGGAGAAACTTTTGCCAATATCAATCCGGCCAATAAGGATGAGGTTGTGGGCCGGTTTCAGCAATCGACGCGGAAAGATGTGAATGAAGCGGTGGTAGCCGCGCACAATGCGCTTCCCGGTTGGAAAAAAATGCCAGCCCCAAAACGCGGCGAAATCCTGTTTCGGGTTTCAGAGATTCTCCTCCAGCGCAAGGAGGCACTGGCCCAGGACATGACAAGGGAGATGGGCAAGGTCATCAAGGAAGCCCGGGGTGATGTCCAGGAAGCCATCGACATGGGTTATTTCGCCGCTGGAGAAGGCCGGAGGCTTGGGGGTGAAACGGTTCCCTCGGAATTGAACGACAAGTTTTGTATGTCGGTGCGCATGCCCGTTGGCGTGATCGCCGCCATCACCCCGTGGAATTTTCCTCTCGCCATTCCGTCATGGAAATTGTTTCCCGCGCTTATTGCCGGCAATACCGTCGTCATCAAACCGGCCAGCGACACGCCGCTATCGGTCTATCATTTCGTGAAGATTCTGGAAGAGGCGGGGCTGCCTCCGGGAGTGGTCAATTATGTCACCGGGTCGGGAGCGGGTGCGGGAGCGCCTCTGCTCGATCATCCTAAAGTGAAACTGGTGTCGTTCACCGGCTCCACGGATACCGGCAGTCAGGTGGCCCAGCATTGCGCCACGCAGATGAAACAGTACTCTCTCGAAATGGGAGGCAAGAACGCCATCCTGGTCATGGATGACGCCGACTTGAATCTGGCTGTGGAAGGGGTCGTCTGGGGAGCGTTTGGAACCACAGGGCAACGATGCACGGCTTGCAGTCGGGTGATCGTTCACAAGAAGGTGCTGAAAAAATTCACCAACCTTTTAGTTAAAAGAACCAAGGAACTGAGGTTGGGGGATGGGCTGAACGAAAAAAATGAGGTCGGCCCTCTGGTCAATGAAGCCCAGCGGGAAAAAGTGCACAGCTATTGCAAGATCGGCATTGAGGAAGGAGCTAAATTGCTCCTTGGTGGGAACCCCCACAGAAGCGGCGGTTGTAGTAACGGGTTTTTCTACAAACCGACCATCTTTGGTGATGTGACCCCGAAAATGCGGATCGCCCAGGAGGAAATTTTCGGTCCCGTATTGAGCGTCATTGCCTGCCGGAGCCTTGACCACGGAATCCAGATCGTCAACGATTCGGCATTTGGTTTGTCCTCATCAATATATACGCAGGACGTGAACCAGGCTTTTAAAGCCATTGAAAATCTGGACACCGGGATCACTTACATCAATTCCTCGACGATTGGCGCGGAAATTCAGCTTCCTTTCGGTGGCACCAAAGGGACGGGCAATGGTCACCGCGAGGCCGGCACCGCTGCGCTGGAAATATTTACGGAATGGAAATCGATCTACATAGACTACAGCGGTAAACTGCAAAAAGCCCAAATAGACGAATAGCAATCTGCTTTACTTCCCATTGATTATGAAAAATTTTGAAGACAAACGATCTTTTCCGCGAGCGATGGTTATCCTGGATGCCTATATTTATGCCAGCGAAAGAAGGTTGTTCGCCGAAGTTGTGGATTTGACGGTTCATGGAATTTCATTTAAATCGGAACAAGTTGTACCTGTAGGTTCGAGAGTGGTTATCAAACTCGATGGCAATAAGGACATAAGGAACTGTGAACTCACAGCAGACATCCTTCGTTGTGACCCTCAGTCGAATGTGACTTCCCCCCAATACGTTGTGGCCGCTAAATTCATCGAAGCCAATGACGAATACCTGATGGACTCCCTGGCTCTCGTCCACGGAAAAAAAATAAAATCTTAACAGTAAGGATTGGGATTGAATGGAAGAAGATAAAACCCTCTTGGAAAATTTAGGCGGCAGACCCATTCTGGAACGCGTGCATAAGGTTTTTTACGATAAGCTTTACGAACATCCCTGGTTGAAACTATTTTTTTCTGATATCGACCAGAAAACCATTGAAGATCAGCAAACCGATTTCATGGTGTCGAACATGGGCGGCGGCAAAATTTATTCCGGCGCGTTGCCAAAAAATGCTCACAAGCATATGTTTATCGATCACGCGATGTTCGATTTGCGGCAGGATCTTTTGCAGGCGTCTCTTGACGAATGCAAAGTGCCTTCCGCTTTGGCGGAACGTTGGATGCGCATTGATGGCGCTTTCAGAAAATCCATCGTCAAGGAAGATCCCAGTCAATGTGAAAAGCGTTTTTTTACCGACGCAATTAAAAACTTTCCCAAACCTTAAGATATGCGACTGACCTGGAAAGGCGGCTTTTTTTGAAAATTTGTGTTTTGTCCAGTGGTAGTGGCGGAAATTCGGTTTATATTGAAACGGACACCCATAAGATTTTGTTGGATGCCGGGTTGAGTGAAAAGAAACTGAGCGCCCGGTTGGCGAGTATCGGTCGCGATGCTGGAGACCTGGATGCGGTGTTCGTGACTCATGAACATTCCGATCATGTTAAAGGAGTCGGGCCTTTGGTCAGAAAGTACAACATCCCTTTGCATACGACGGAAGGGACGCTAAAAAAAATTCAGCATAAATTGGGCCGCATTCCAGTCTGGAAACCCATTCGTTCGGAAGAGCCGGTGACCCTTGGAGACATGGTGGTGGAACCGTATGCCACGCCGCATGATGCCGAAGAGTCTGTTGCGTTTGTCATCCGGCAGGGAGATATCAAAATTGGTCATGCCACGGATTTAGGCAAAGTAACGCCTTTTGTCCGCGAAAAATTACAGAAGTCCACCGCTCTCCTGGTGGAGGCCAATCACGATGTCGAAATGTTAACTGTGGGACCCTATCCCTGGTCCTTGAAGCAAAGAGTCAAAAGCGATGTTGGTCATCTTTCTAATGAGGCCTGTGGTGAACTGTTGGCGGCGGTCAGTCATGACGGGCTCCGATATGTGGTTTTAATGCACTTGAGTGAAACCAACAACCTTCCGGAACTTGCCACCATCACAGCGGAGCAGGCCCTGGGACAGAGATTTTCCCGGTTACAGATGGTTCTCGCCCGGCAGAATCACCCGACCGAATTATTAACTATCAACTGAATCCCCTCACAATATAAAATTTTGGCTTCATATGAAATCCATTCAAGATAAAATTCAGGGTTGCTGGTTTGGCATGGCGGTGGGTGACGCTATGGGAATGGCGGTTAAAGGTCTCAAGCCGGAAACCGTCAAGCAGTGTTTTGGCTCGGTGGACGATTTCAAAGACGTCCGCAACTTTATCGGCAAAGGCATCCGACAATACCGTATGAAAGGTTTGTACGGGGTGCAAACTCAAACCGCTCTTATGGTTTGCGATTGTGTGCTGAACAATAAAAAAACCAATGTTTCCGAAATTTCCCGTTTATTTTTGCAACTTGCCGCGGGCGGTCCCGAAAACTACCTTGGTGTTTTCCGCCATGCAGAAAGCCCCTTTTACCGGGCGGTAGAATCTCTTCCAGGACGGGTTCCTCTGTTGCCAGCAGACCAGAACCATGCAGGGTGTTATTATCCGTCCCTTGCCGTTCCAATCGCCTTGTTTCATCAGGAGGCATCCGATGAACTGATAAGGCAGTGCATGGAAACCTGTCTCTTGATGAGCCGCAACCCGATGGAAGTTATCGGGGCGGCGTTGATGGGGTATTTAGTGACCTGTTTTCTTTCCCTGGACCTGAAAGAGGGAGAGGGCCTTACTGAAAACGACTCCCGAAAAATTATGGGCGAGGGGGTGGAGGCCTGCAGGCAGGCGGAGCTGATATTAAAAGAGCAGGTCCCCGAAATTTGGGATGAGTTTGGCGAGCAGGTGTTTCAGGCTTTAAGGTTGACCTTGCAAGGGATAATGGAAAGGCTTCATTTGGAAGAAGGGCTCTTGTTTAATTGGATTTGTGAAAACGCTTCCAGCTATAGCAAAAATAAAATCATTCATCCGACTCAGAACCATGTGTTGAGTCTTCTTCCCTTGGCATTGTTAATGGTATTGAAGGGCGGACCCGATTTTGCTTCCATTCTGACCCGGACGCTCAATATGGGCCGGGAAGCGACCCTGCTGGGGACGCTGGTGGGAGCATGGGCAGGCGCGCTGTTTGGGTTTGAACAAATTCCCCCGCACTGGAAATCCGGCCTGGTCAACTCCAGGGAAATAAAAGCCAGGGGAGAGGCCCTGTTTCTGCGTCGATTTACAAAAAGTCTTAAAGATCTTCCGACCATGGAATTGGCGCTGACCCAGAAGGAGTTCGAGGAGAGAAGAAAATTTACCCCTAAATTAACGCGCAAGGTATCAGGCAAGGGGGCTCCTGTTGCAGAGGTTTTGGATGGACCCAAAATTCCTAACAAAGAAGACCGGATCCAATGGCGAAAATTTGAAAAAGATAAAACGCGGCAGAAAAGGGATCGCAGGCGAAACCTGGAATCGGATGATGACGATGATTGAAGAAAAAACAAGCGCGAAGGGGTCAAAACTTCGCTGAGACAGCATGCAGAACGCGGGGTTTTGCAAGGCGTTTGGCAATTAGGTCTTAGCATAGAAGCCGGAAGGGGTTATAATAGTTAGAAGTTATTTTTAAAGTATCTAAAATAATTTCAATGGGTTAAGCGAGGTTCAGGCTTGGCCCGGCGGCAGATTCCTCTGGTAATTTTTTTAAAAAGGAGACACTCGTGAAGGCGGTCAAAGCGTTTGTTACGGTTTTAATGTTTTGTTTTCTGACCGGCCCGGCGTAGGCCGAAGAAAAGGGGACCCTGGTCATCGGAGAAAATTTAAAAGTGGGGATGTCCGTGGATCAGGTGATAGTTTTATTGGGCATTCCGGACAAGTTTGAGGTGCAACGCGGTACAGAACCTTTAACGGATACTGTGGTCATCGAGTATCCCAAACAAGGGGTGGTGATCCATGCCATGAGTAATAAGACCACGGTGGATGCCATTGAAGTGCTTCCCGCGTTCAAGGGGAAATTTGCGGAAGGAGTTAAGATCGGAGCTAAGTTTAATGATCTGATCGCAAACTACGGCGTCCCGAAATCCATGAATGCGCAAATTGCACGTTACCCCGAGCGAGGCATGTTTTTTCAGTTGGACAAGGAAGTACTTGTCTCTGCAAAAATCTTTACAAAGGACAGTCAAATTCTGGATCGGAAACTCATCGGCCGTTAAAGGTTTGGGTTGCTCCGAGGGCGAATTTCATGAGGACTGGAAGGAGGGGGATTCCCCTCCCGCTGGTTTTCTTTCTCCATCCGCGACGTTACCGTGGAGAAAGGCTGTTCCAGGCTTTGCATTCAGGACAATGACTCGACCATTCCTCAAAAGAAGTTTTGCATTCCCCGCAAACCACTTCAGATAAAGATTCCCTGGCAATACTGAAAGCCGACAGCGTAGCTTCTTCCATCTTGGGATTGTCCTGTTTCTGCTGGTAGGCATTCGCCAGTAAGATGGAGTGCAATACCGATTTTTCTGGCTTAACGGTTTCAAGAACCTGAATGGCTTCCTCGGTTTCTCCCTTTTCCAAGTATAAAACCCCCAGCAAAAGAACGTACTTATCCTTCACCGAGTTATTGGAGGATTGGATGGCGTTCTGATAGATTTTAATCAAATCTTTCAGGTTGTCCGACTCCTGCAGAACCTTTTGGATGCGAAGCAGACAAAGCGGGGAGTGGGTGAAGCTCAACCCGGATTGCCAGGTCTTGATGGCATTTTTCTTGTCGCCGGACTTCAGAAAGGCGTCGCCAAGCGTGATGTATGCAGGCAGACATTTATCATCGGCCCTGAGGGCTTTTTTAAATTCGGAAATGGCAGAGTCCACCTGTCCCTTCTCCCAATGGAGAAGACCTTTTTGATAGGTGATCTGGCCGGACAATCGCTGTTCCTTTGCCTGTTGGTTTTTGTCACGGGTGAGGGAAATGACCCGTTTCTGAATCTCGGAGGCATTTTTCCAATCCTGCTTCTCAAGGTAGGAGTCTCTTATTCGGGATAAAACCACCGGCGAGTCCGGTTCCACCCGGCGTATTTTTTCCAGCGTTTGAATTTCTTTTGTCGACAAGCCTGTATGGGAATAATCCTCAGCCAGGTGGTCGAGCACTTTTAAATTTCCAGGATCAATTTGGGTGGCTTTCAGGTGCAGTTCCAGTGCCCGGTCGGTATGGCCTTGCAGACGCTCAATCTTCCCGGCGCCGTCCAATGCGCCCACGTGGTTTGGAAATTCTTCAAGAACCTTGTTGAAGAGCGCCTTTGCTTTTTCGAGGTTTCCACCGGCCAGGGCGTTTTCCGCTTTTTCAAAATGACTGGCGCACCACTGGCCTCTTTTTTGATTTTGTTTTTCTCTGAAATAGGATTTCAAATTGCCCCAGGAAGATTTTACTTTTAATACCCAGTTCAGAACGATGGCAACGATGACACCGACCAGGATAAACCCCAGCAAGAGGATTACCATTGGCATGTGCAGTGAAAAAGCTTGCGTCAGGTAAACTTCAACCTCATGCGGGTTGAGGAAGGCGATGTATACTGAAAGCAGCGTAAAAATAATCAGGAAAATAATATTTTTCAGAGTCACTGTGATTTGCCGTAAGAATGAGTTATTAACTGAATTAATACTAAATTGCTATTTTTTTAGAGGCTGAATTATACCATCTTACCCAGGGAGTTCATTCAAGGATTTTCTTCCAAATCCTCTTCCTCAAAATCAGGTGTTTGATTTTCCACCTGGTTTTCACGCGCACTCATGCATTCCACGCAAAATTTTGCGAAGGGCATCACATCCAGCCGGGCTTCAGGAATGGGCTGGCTACAGGTAGAACAGATTCCGTAATCTCCCTGTTTGAATTTTTCCAGGGCTTCGTCAACCTGTTTCAGTTTTTGCCAATCCTGTTCCCCCAAACTCGAAATTAATTCATTTGTATAGGCCTGAGCGGCTCCGTCGGTAATGTCGGCCATTGGCTCCGGGGTTTCCTCCCGGCTGATTTTAAAGGTTTTTTCAACATCACCCAAGAGGTTGTTCCTGATTTCCTGCAACTTGGATAAATAAGAAGGTAGTTTTTCTGGGTTCATTAATACAGGTGCTCCTGAAAAAATTGTTTCATTCTCCCACAGCTTTTATGGTGGGACCATCTCCCCATAATCGCTCCAGATCATAATGGGCGCGTGCCTCTTTTTGAAACACATGGACAAAAATATCTCCAAGGTCCAAAATCACCCAATTGCCTGTGGCGTAGCCTTCTACGGTGGATGTCTTATGTTTATTCTGGTAGATTTTTTCCAGGATGGAATCCGCGATTGCCTGAACCTGCGATTTGGAGTTTCCGCTACAGAGTATGAAAAAATCTGTCAAATCCGAGCGGTTCCGTAAGTCCAGAATCAGAATGTCCTCAGCTTTTTTTTCAGCTGCTGCGTCTACGATAGTCTGCTGTATAGTATTCAAAGGCTCTTTCATGTAACCATTGTTAAAGGTGGGATTTAGCTCGGTAAAGTTGGTTTTGCATAATATAATTTTCGACTTCGGGTGGCAACATATTTTTAACTTCCTGATGGGTCGCAATTCGTTCCCTTATTTGACTTGAGGAGACATTTAGCGGCGGGAGGTCAAAAAATTTGAGGGTGGTTTGCTTTTCTCGATGACAAAATGTGAGGAGACCTGGGTCTTTGGTTGCAGGCAGAAAAGGTATTGATGAATCATGGAAAATACTCTTGAGGGTTTTTTCAATCCCTTTCATGGTATATCCAGGACGGGACGCGATGATGATATGGCATGATTCAAACAGTTTATGGACGGTTTTCCAGGTTCCGATCCCTTCAAAAGCATCCATTCCCATGATGAGATAAAAATCGGTTTCAGGTTGTTCGTTGAGTAACACCGTCAGAGTGTCGATGGTAAAGGATATTTCCTTCCTTATAAGCTCCATTTCGGAAATCAAAAAAAAGGGCTGAGATGCAGTGGCCAACCGCAGCATGGCTAACCTGTGGCTGGAGGATGCGGGTTGCCTGTCCTGCTTGTGGGGAGAAATGTAAGCCGGGACAAACAGAATGTGATCCAGGTGAAATCGTTCTCGAACCTGGGTTGCCAGGCCGATATGGCCGTTATGCACCGGATCAAAGGACCCTCCCAGGATTCCCACGCGTTTCCTGTTTTCTTTTCCCATAAGGGCATCTCTAAAAATTAGTTTATTACAGGAAATCGAACACTGTACAAGGATTTCTTATATTGGTGGCACGGGCTTTCTAGCCCGTGCGAACAGGCTGGAAAGCCTGTTCCACTAAAACAAAGCCATCTCCTTAAGTTGACGATTAGGAGCATTTAGTCAATTTTTAGAGATACCCATAAGTTGAGTCATCAAAAACAATTTATCAGGAACTGCCAGTTTTTAAAAGCTGTCAGGAGTGTTTCTACTTAGATGCGGAAAACCTATTTTTGCTACCCGCAACTGTCATGCTGAGCTTGTCGAAGTATGACCTTGATAATTAAGGGCTGTTTTCACACTTCGATATACCCCTCTGGGGCATGAAGGCAATGGTGAAATACCACATACCCCTCTGGGGCATGAAGGCAATGGTCGAATATCACAGGCTCAGTGTGACAATAGGGCATCTCTAAAAATCGACAACGGCACCGAAGCGTCTTTTGTTTTAGCAGGACAGGCGACCTACCCTTAAATTTAAGGATAGGTTGCCCGTGCCACTGATTTAAGAAACTTTTGCACACGATTCTATTTTCTGTGAAAACTAATTTTTAGAGATGGTCGAAAGGTATAACAGCTTCTTCGCCGTTGGCTTCTCGCAATTGCAATGACGGGTTACACAAAGGTCCAATTTTGCAGAGTACAGGTATCCGCAAGTGTAAAAAATCCCTAAAATACAATGGTTTTTCCAGATAATCAGGCTCGACGGGCGCAAAAACTGGCCCTTTTATTCGGGAAATTAGACAATTTTTCGTCCCTGTGAATGACAAAATTTGTCGATTTGCGGTTATCCGAGTGTTTATGTGGCCTAAGCAGAAATATGTTGTAAAAATAAACCATTATAATACGGCATTTTATGAAATTTTTTACTTTATTCTCCGTTTGGCATCCGGTTTGCACTCTAAAAGAGAAAAACAGAATTCAGAAGGTTTCTACGTACCTTTGTTTTTTTCACCCGGTTGTTGGATTATCTAACTTGTAAAGGAGAGCAATAATGTTGTCGAAATTAAATACCGCAAAGAATGAAAAGGGTTTTACCCTGATCGAACTGTTGATCGTTATCGCCATCATCGGAATTTTGGCGGCCATTGCGCTTCCGCAGTTCACCCAGTATAAAAATCGTGCTTATAATTCCGATTCTAAAGCCAACCTGCATAACCTGTATCTGGCCTGCAAAGCCCATTGGGGTGACACGACGAGTCTAACCGCTTGTGATTTGACGAACGTAGCGACGGCTTCTTACGGATATAATCAGTCCACCAATGTAACCGTTAATATTACCGCACCAAATGAGGCCACATTCCGCGCGGATGCTACGCATGCCAGTACTGGTATTGCATATACCATCGATGATACTGGTGAGATTACTCCTTAATTGTTGATAATCTTATCCTGCTCCATCCCCTTTTGGGGGTGGAGCAGGGTTTTTTTTAGATAAAAAACCGATCCTATGAAGTTTTTCTCTCAAAACCACCGCGCAGTTTTTTTTAACTATTGTACCGTGGTTTTTCTATCTGGCCACTGTTTCTCCCACCATCAATCACCGGGATTCTCCAGAGTTCGTCGTTAGCGCATTCACACTTGGGGTCAGCCATCCCGCAGGTTTTCCCACATACAATCTGCTGGCCAAAGCCTTCACTTTTTTCCCCTTCGGATCCATCGCTTTCAAGGTCAATCTGTTTTCAGCATTTTTCGCCTGCATGACACTGGTGACTCTTTATGCGGCGGCGATCCGGTTCCTGGTCCTTGTTTACCCTGACGAAGACCGAACCCGTTTTTTTGGGCCTGCGCTTTTGTCTGCCGGGTTGCTGGCGTTTTCGGCGCCATTTTGGTTCCACTCCCTTGTAGCGGAAGTTTATACCCTGCACTCTTTTTTCATCAGCCTGATCCTGCTTTTGCTCCTTTTGTGGCGGGAGAAGGACGATGTGCGTTATCTGTATTCCGCCGCTTTGATGTATGGGTTGAGTTCGGGCAACCATGCGACCATGGCCTTTTTATTGCCGGCGATTCTGGTTTTATATTTTTGCTGGAACCGGCAGAATGCCGCAAG
The DNA here is from genome assembly GCA_027619975.1 of Nitrospinota bacterium. Taxonomy (NCBI): domain Bacteria; kingdom Pseudomonadati; phylum Nitrospinota; species Nitrospinota bacterium. The sequence continues at coordinate 12,318 of JAQCGX010000031.1, read as the reverse complement.
GCATCTTCTGATATCGGTCCTTTTTTTCCTGATAGGTCTGTCCGTATACGGTTATCTTCCCATTCGGTCCTTAGCGGAGCCTTCCATGGACTGGGGCAACCCGGAAACCCTGAAAGGGTTTTTGTATCATGTGACCGACCGCAAGGATGCGGACACCCATTTTTCCTATTTTCGCGACTCAGCCGTTGGGGCCGAGACGGTGACCGTTTCCCTTTGGGTGTCGGCGGTCCTGGGAAAAATTTGGAACGTGGCCCGTACATTTCTGACCGATGTGTGGACACATTTGACGCCTCTGGCGACTCTGGGTTTTCTGGCGGGTGCGGCATTGTGCTGGAAAAGGAATCGCCCATTATTCGTATTCACTTTCCTTATCGTTGCCATTAATGCCGCTTTTTTTGTGGGCTGGAGGAAGGAGAGCTATTTCCCCTCTTATATCGTTGTCTGCCTGTTCACGGCGGTAGCGTTATTTGCCGTTCTTTTTAGAGACAAAGAACCCAAGGGGCCGAAGGAAAAAAAGGTTTGTTAAAAGAAATGTCATCGATCGATTGGCGGCGGCTGGTTTTTGTTGGCATGGCATGCGTGATTCCGTTTAACGTCATCAGTAATTATCAGCAGGCGGACCGGTCGGGATTGTATTTTGGCGAATCACTGTTAAAGCGCGTATCACTTTCGCTGGAAGACCGGAGCATATTTGTTACCGGGATGTCGTGGTTCAACTTTTATTATCACAACGACGTCATGCGGCTTCGCGATGACGTCACGGCCATCAAGGCCTGGGATTTGATAGGGCCGGATGTTCCCGATCTGCTCACACAGCGTCGCTATCCGGATCTGGTTTTGCCGGAGGTTTCCCGTCACCGTTTTGATTCACGCGAAGGATCTCTGAAATATGTTCAGGATCTTTTTCAGGGCAATGAGAGCCACCGCCCCATTTTGATGGATCAGAACCTGACGTTTTTTGAGCAGTTCCCACTTGAAGAAGATTTTCAACCCTACCGGAACCTGCTATTAAAGTATCGCTCCGGTTCATCCGAAGATACCAAAGAGCCAGGTTCCAGAGCGGCGTTTGAGGAGTTCAAAAGCTTGTTGCAGGCGGAAGTGAATAAGCCGAGGATTTACCAAACGCAATGGATCAATAAAATTGCCTTCTATATTCCATCCATCGCCGCGCATTACCATGAAACCAAAAGATATCAACAGGAACGGGAAGTTCTTAAGCTGATGTACGATTTTCTGGGACACCGTGGGCCCGATTGGTGGTTCAAACGGATAGATAATCTTATCCTGGATGCGCAAAACAAAAAAGCCAGGCAAGAGTTTGCCCTTATGAAGACCCAATTCCCGAATCAATTTGAAACGCTATTTATGGAAGGTCTGCTCTTGCGTGCGGAGGCAAAACTGGAAGAGTCAATAAAACACCTGCAACAAACGGTGGCGCTCAAACCTGGAGATTTTCGACCGCGTCTGGAACTGGCAAAAACCCTGCAAATGCTGGGCAAGGACGAACAGGCGGCCAGGGAACTGGATGGGGCCAAAAAAAATATCCGCACCTTGCGGGAATGGAAGCGAATGCAAAAGGAATTGACGAGTTGAAAGGGTGAAGAAAATATTAGTGGAGCCTTCGTCTGATAGCATAAGAACACGGCAACGGCTGGAAGGTTATCTCATCCTTTTGATTTGTCTGGTGGTTTACTTCAATACCCTGGGCAATGGGTTCGTGAATTTTGACGACCACGATGAACGGATTCTTAAAAATCCATTTCTGACCGACCCCTGGCAGTGGAATTATGTTCTCACCGCTTTCACTCAGGCGACAGCAGGCTATTACGATCCCGTATATGTCTTATCTTAATGTCGTCGATTGTAAAATCTGGGGATTAAACCCGGCAGGATTTCACATCAACAATCTCCTGCTGCACGCCGTCAATTCCATAATAATTTTCCAACTTCTATCCCGGCTCATCGTCTTGTATATCAGCGCCAAGAAATACGGCAAAACTGAGGCGAATCTGGAAAAGTACGGTCACATGTTTACAGAAAAGGAAAATCAGCTTTTTAAAAAATTGATTCAAAATGATCAAACGGGCAAGTTGGAGGCCGCCGTCGAGGTTTATCATAATCTGCAAAATTCAATTCGGAGCAGAATGAGCCATGTTCAAAAACAAAACCGTGTCGGTGGTCGTTCCGGCGCATAACGAAGAAAAATTAATTCATATAGTTTTGCAGACGTTTCCCGACTGGGTGGACAAGGTGATTGTGGTTGATGATTGCAGTACCGATGCCACAGCAGAAGTTGTCCGTCGCCACATCAAGGAAGACTCGCGCGTGAGTCTTGTCATGCACACCGAGAACAAGGGCGTGGGGGGGGGCGATTGCCTCCGGTTACAAGGCCAGCCTGGAAATGCAATGCGACAATGCCGTGGTCATGGCGGGAGATGCGCAGATGGACCCGAATGATATGGAACGCGTCGTTCTGCCGGTGGCAGAGGGCCGGGCCGATTACTCCAAAGGCAACCGGCTGTTCACGGGGCAGGCCTGGGATATCATTCCCCGGCACCGGTACATTGGTAATGCGGCATTGTCCCTGTTTACAAAAATCGCCAGTGGGTATTGGCATGTGGCGGACTCGCAGTGCGGTTTCACCGCCATTTCCAAAGGTGCTTTGGAAGCCATTGATATAGATAAGATTTATCCCCGCTACGGCATGCCCAACGACCTTCTGGTGAAGCTCAATATTGCCGAGCAAAAGGTGTGTGACGTGTCGGTTCGACCTGTTTACAATATCGGAGAGGTTTCCGGCATCCGCATCTCACGGGTGATCACCAAAATTTCCAGTCTGCTGGTCCGCTGTTTTTTCAGGCGGTTACTGGAAAAATATGTGATTCGCGATTTTCATCCCCTGGTCTTTTTTTACACCTTCGGATTGATTTGTTTTCCACTCGGGTTTGTCTCGGGGGGCTATCTGCTAGCCTATCGTCTTTTCGCCGGCCCGGTTTCGGCCACCAGCGCACTGTTCTCCGCATTACTGGTTATTTCCGGTTTGCAATTTCTTTTATTCGCCATGTGGTTTGATATGGAGAGTAACCAGCACCTCAAGGGCTGAGTTTCCAGTCTTAGCCGCCAGAAGGTTATTTTTGCTATAATTTAGGCATCTTGTTGAAAATTAATGGTTAAAAAGATATAATATGCCCATGAATATTTACAAGGATTTTCTGGTTATCGGCAGTGGTGTGGCGGGGCTCACGTTTGCTCTCAAAGTTTCCAAGTTTGGTTCCGTCGGGATCATCACCAAGGACGCGTTGGAAGAGTCCGCAACCAAATACGCGCAGGGAGGGATCGCCTCTGTGATGGCCGATGACGACTCCTGCGACCTGCACGCTCAGGATACTATCGAGGCGGGGCGGGGGCTGTGCAAGGAAGATGTGGTCCGCATCGTCTGCAAGGAAGGTCCTGCGCGTATCCGGGAGTTGATTGGCCTTGGGGCGCAATTTGACCGGGTGCAGGGAAAAGATTTTCATCTCAGCCGCGAAGGGGGCCATTCCAAGCACCGCATTCTGCATGCGACCGACCTGACCGGTTGGGAAATTGAACGCACCCTGATTGCCGCCGTTCATGAACAACCCAACATTGAAATTTTTGCCCACCACATGGTCATCGACCTGATCACGAGAGCCAGGATGGACCCTTCGGTGACACCGGGCAGTCCGGAGGATGAATCGCTGGGAATGTACGTACTGGACGCCAAGAAGAATAAGGTCAAAACCTTTTTGTCGAAGGTGACTCAGCTGGCGTCCGGCGGTGGCGGAAAAGTTTACCTGTATACATCGAATCCAGATACGGCGACGGGAGACGGTGTGGCCATTGCTTACCGGGCGGGGGCTAAAATCGCCAACATGGAGTTTTTCCAGTTCCATCCCACCTGTCTTTTTCATCCGCAGGCAAAATCATTTCTTATTTCCGAAACCGTACGCGGCGAGGGCGGCATACTGCGCCGGAAGAACGGGCAAACCTTCATGGAAAAATACCATTCCCTGGAATGCCTCGCCCCCAGAGACACCGTGGCCAGGGCCATCGATTTTGAAATGAAGCAGAGCGGTGAAGAATGTGTCTATTTGGACGTGACCCATATCGAGGGCTACCGGAGCCGCGAACGGTTCCCTAATATTTATAAAACCTGTCTAGATTTCGGCTTTGACATGTCTAAAGAACCCATTCCTGTGGTTCCGGCGGCGCATTATATGTGCGGCGGAGTCATGGTTGATATCAACGGGCAAACCAACATCCGCGGTCTGCTTGCCAGTGGCGAAGCCTGTTATTCCGGGTTGCACGGGGCCAACCGGCTGGCGTCCAACTCGTTGCTTGAGGGATTGGTGCTTTCTCACCGGGGGGTCGCCAAAGCCGCTTCCCTGCTGAGCCGGTCCGGGTCGCTGGAAAAACTTCAGAAAGATATTCCGAAGTGGGACAGCGGCAACGCCGTGGACAGTGATGAATCGGTGGTTGTGTCCCACAATTGGGATGAGATTCGCAGGCTCATGTGGAACTATGTGGGGATTGTGCGCTCCGACAAACGATTGCAACGGGCCAAGCGCAGGATCAACCTGCTCCTGGATGAAATTCAGGAGTACTACTGGAACTTTAAAATCACCAAGGACACGCTTGAGTTGAGGAATATAGCGATCACCGCACAATTGATCATCGAGTCCGCTCTTGAACGAAAAGAGAGCCGGGGCCTGCATTACAACCTGGATTATCCACAAACGGACGACGCAAACTGGAAACGGGAAACGGTGGTTCAGGACACCACGCCGCGTCCCATAACCCAAAATAGATTAAAAACTTCCTTCCATGAATGAAAAAAACTTTTCAGAATTGATACGGGATTTTTTCGGGATTCTGTTCGTTGCATTTACGCTGTTTTCCCTTCTTTCTCTAGTCACTTATTCCCCGAACGATCCTTCGCTCAATAACGCAGTCACCGGGAAAGCCAAAGTCGTCAATCTGGGTGGTCTGGTGGGAGCTTATATTGCCGATACTCTGGTACAGATGTTTGGCACCGGCGCTTTCTTCTTTCCCCTTTTGACTTTCATCCTGGGCTGGGCGTTTATTCGCGGCAGACAATTCAACCATTGGCCCTGGGTGCTTTGTTCGGGGGTTTTGTTTCTCATCAGTTTGTGCGCCCTGAGCGCGGCCTTGCTGGATGCGGACCCATACTTTGGCAAAAAAGTTCAAACCGGCGGCATGGCAGGGTCGGTTCTGGGTGCCTTCTTGATCCACTGGTTGAACAAGGGCGGCGCGGTGTTGACGCTTGCAACATTTATGTTTCTTGCTCTTTTGGGGATGACAAGATTGTCAGCCAATCATTTCATCGACCATGTGCAGAGCGCTTTCCTCGGAGTGGGCCGCTGGATACTGCAGGCGGGTCCGGCAATCAAGGAAAGCTTTGCAAACTGGCGCGAACAGAGAGAAGCCGACAGGCTGGAAATGGAAGAAGAGCAGGAGAGGGATGAGGTATTGGTCAGCGAGCCTGTCATCGTCAATCAGTCACAACCGATGATCATTCAACCGATGAAAAAAAATAATAAGAAAAAACAGAAGAAAGTGGAAGAAGAGGCAGCGGAATTTTTCGTCGATGACGAAGAGTTGCTGGCAGATCCCGAAGAAGGGGAATATCAGATTCCGCCGTTATCGTTGCTCAACGATCCTCCGGAGCTGGAAGATGAAGAAGGACTGCGGGAAGAGATTCTTGCCAACAGCGCCATCCTGGAAGAAAAACTGGCGGACTTTAACGTTCACGGCAGGGTGGTGCAGGTGCTTCCAGGCCCTGTGATCACCCTGTTTGAATACGAGCCGGCGCCGGGAATCAAAGTCAGCCGGATTTTAGCGCTGGCGGACGACCTGGCTTTGGCGATGCGGGCTGTCAGCCTTCGCATCATGGCTCCGGTTCCCGGAAAACCGGTGGTAGGCATTGAAATCCCCAACACGAGAAAAGAGGTTGTATATTTCAAGGATATCATGTCGTCTGAAGTTTTTACCGAGTCACCCTCTAAATTGACGATGGCAATTGGCAAAGACAATATAGGCGAACCCATGGTTCAGGATCTTGCCACCGTTCCCCATCTGTTAATGGCAGGTTCAACAGGGTCGGGAAAGAGCGTGGGCATGAACGTCATGATTTGCAGTATCCTGCTGAACGCGACTCCCGATGAAGTGAAAATGATCATGGTCGACCCTAAAATGCTGGAGCTTTCTATTTACGACGGCATCCCGCATTTGATTGCGCCGGTTGTCACCAACCCCAAGAAAGCGGCGGCGGCTCTGCAATGGGCGGTGACGGAAATGGAAACCCGTTACAAGTTGATGTCCGAAGCGGGGGTGCGGAACATCACCGGCTACAATAATTTCGTTGGCAAGCTTGAAGTTGAGTATGAAGAGAAAATCCTTGAAGCAGAAAAAGAAAGGCGCAAAGCCAAAGCGGCAGGGGACTACGATGAAGAGGATGATAAGGAAATTCCTGAGGCTCCCGCCAGACTGCCCTATATCGTCGTGTTCATCGATGAGTTGGCGGATCTGATGATGGTCGCCGGTAGAGGCGTGGAGGAATGCCTGACTCGCTTGGCACAGATGGCGCGTGCAGCGGGGATTCATTTGATCGTCGCCACCCAGCGGCCTTCGGTGGATGTTCTGACGGGTATCATCAAAGCCAATTTCCCGGCCCGTATCGCTTACAAGGTCATCTCCAGAGTGGATTCGCGCACCATCCTCGATTGCATGGGGGCGGATAAGCTTCTGGGAAAAGGCGACATGTTGTTTCTGCCGCCGGGAACCTCCAGTTTGAAGAGAATTCACGGGTGCATGGTCAGCGATGAGGAAATCAACCGCATCGTGAATTTTACCAAGAAGCAGCGAGCGCCCGACTATAAAGATTCCGAAGAAGATATTTTTGATGCCATTGCCATCGAAGAAGGTGATGCCGAGGCGGATGATGCGGAAGAGTTTGATGAAAAATATGATGAAGCCGTGGCGCTGGTCGCGAAAGAAAAGCAGGCGTCGATCTCCTATATCCAAAGAAGAATGCGTATTGGCTATAACCGGGCGGCGCGTATTGTTGAATGTATGGAACGAGAGGGCGTGGTGGGTCCGTCTGATGGCGTCCGACCGCGTGAAGTTTATGTCAAACCGATCATGTTTGAGGAATAAAATGTTTTTATACCGGGGATGTGTCGCTGCGGCGTTCATTTTTGTTGCCGCATTTTATTCTTCACCGGTACAAGCCGGAATGTACTCCTGGGCAGATGAAAAGGGCACCATTCATTTCACGGATGACCTGTATAAAATCCCGGAAAAATTCCGCCAGGGTGAAAAGCGATTCAAAAAATACAGAGCGGCGCGTCCTCCTTCCTCATTTCCTTTGCTGGAGAGGCCAACACCCTCGTCCTATTCTCCAGAAAAGGCGGGTGCAGGAGAGTATGTGATTCCGTTGATTCCAAGCGGTGGGGGTAATTTTTTAGTGGAAGTGGTTTTAAACAACCGTGTGAAGGCCCTGTTGATGGTCGATACAGGAGCATCCCTGCTGACAATTTCTGATAAAGTGGCCAGGCGCATGGGGGTTCGGTTCGGCTCCGATTCCCCGCAAATCCCATTTACGACCGCAGGAGGCGTGGTGTGGATGCCCATGCTGGCAGTCGATAATCTGCAAGTTGGAGGAGCTAATGCCGATCTGGTGGAAGCCAGCATCAGTGACCAGCTGGGCGAGTTGGATGGTCTTTTGGGGATGAGTTTTCTTGGCGATTTCCGGGTGGAAATGGATAAGGCGCGTTCACAAATGATTCTAAGGCCGCTGGGCAATCCTGGCGATCTGGAGTGGGACGGAAAGTCAGCTCTCTGGTGGAAGAGTCGGTTTTCAGGCTATGCTCAGAAAATCAGCGGCTTTAAATCCGAGGCGCAAACTATGGAACAGGCAGGGCATCCCATGGCCTCCAGCATTGAAAAAATGGTCGCTTTTTATGAAGACCTCCACGGCAAGCTGGAAATGGCCGCATCCAGGGCAGGGGTTCCCATGCGCCTCAGGTCCTACCCTTAATACTTCCCTTGCAAACCGAAATCCCTCTTCCGAGAAATTCTGCCAATCCTTCCAAATCTCCCGTGCTTTTCGTTTTGCTGGGGGCGAGCAATCTGGCGCGGGGTTATTCCGCTTTGGTGAACTGTCTCATTGATTGCCTGCATCCTCATCCTGTTGAGGTTTTACATGCGATGGGCCCCGGCCGGGGATATTTTGCCCAGGGTGGCGTGTTTAATGTTTCGTATTCTCCGATCGTAGCCAGCGGTATTTTAGATGCCGCCAGGAAACGCCAGCCAAACATCAGCAAGACCCTTGCTTTGATCACCGATATCGGCAACGACATTATGTATAATGTCCCGGCTGATAAAATCATTGCCTGCCTGCGTTCTATAATTCAGGAATTAGACGCGATGGGAGCTGATGTATTTGTTAACCCGATCCCTATGGTCCTTGAAAAGGATGTGTCGGAACGGCAGTTTCGTATGCTTCGGAGGGTGTTTTATCCGCACAGCCCCGTCGCCTATTTCGGTGCAGCAGATGCCGTCCGGGAGATCAATAAATTTTTGCAGGAAGCGGCAGGCGGGCGCATCCATCTTTTGCCCAGCGTTAAAGATTATTGTGGGGTGGATAAAATTCATTACAGTGTGTTCCACAGTCACAAGGCGTGGTCGGAAGTGATGACTGCCATGTGCAGGGTCCTGCCGGTGGAGCAAAGGGCAACGGTGAGTCGGCTGTCAGTATGGAAGGCTTTATTTGCCAATCTGGGTCGGCTGGCTTTTTGTGATATGGTACCGATCCGGGAAAAAATTTCAGGGACTTTTTAAGGTTATTGGCAATGGGTGCTCTGCTTGCAATTATCAGAACGATGGCTATTTTTGTCATTTATCCGGTGTTTGCAATGATAGGTATGGGGTTGGCCTGTTATTTATCGGAAAAGCGCCGTCACCAGCTCATCGCTGTTTTTACCAGGCACTGGGCGCGTTGTTCCTGTTTTATTTTTAATATCCGGGTGCAGAGGGTCGGCGAGATAAAAGTTTTGCCTGGCTCCCTCATCGTGGCCAACCATATAGGGGCGCCAGATATTTTTGTGTTGGGAAGTTGCTTTCCGGGATTTTTTGTTTCCAAAGCGGAAATCGCCGAATGGCCCCTGTTTCGCTGGATGGCCCGAATAGGCAAAACAATATTGGCGGAGCGAAGCAAGCGCCAGCAAGTGAAAGAAATCGTAGCCCAGATGCGTGAACGGTTGGCGGATGGCTGTTCGGTGATCCTGTTTCCCGAAGGCAGGGCGACCGACGGTCGGCAGGTCCTGGACTTTATATCCTCCCCTTTTGAGGCGGCGGTTCTGTCCAAAAGCCCGGTGGTTCCGGTAACCATCATTTATCATGACCGACCGCCACCCTCGATTGCCTGCTGGCATGAAATGCATTTCCTTGCCCATATATTAGCGTTGTTGAAAAATCCGCGGCTGGATGTTACCGTCTTCATTCATGAAAAAATTATCGGAGACACTGATCGCAGGGCATTGGCGGAAACCAGTGGCCGTATCATAAGCGCAACGCATCGCAGGGAAATGTTGCATGAGAAGTGAAAATACAAGAAGCTCAAATAGCTTGAAGCTGTCACAAATAAAATTCATTCACGGTGGAGATAATGATTCATCCTTTTAAAGAAAAAAAACCGCAAATCGACGCATCCGCGTTGGTGATGGAAAGCGCTCAAATTATCGGCGATGTGATCATTGGCGAAGAGAGCAGTGTCTGGTTCAACGCCGTGATTCGTGGCGACGTCAACCACATCCGCATCGGCAAATACACCAATATTCAGGATGGCTGTGTTCTGCACGTCGCCCGCAGAACCTTGCCGCTCCTCATCGGCGATGAAGTGACCGTCGGCCATAATGTGGTCCTGCACGCCTGCACCATCGGCTCGCAATGTCTGATCGGCATGGGAGCCATCGTCATGGATGGCGCGGACATCGGCGAGCAGTCGATCGTCGGCGCCGGTTCCCTGGTGACTCCGGGAACCAAAATTCCGCCCCGCAGTCTTGTCTTGGGTTCTCCCGCCAGAGTGAAACGCGAGTTGACTGAAGAGGAAATTCGCGGCATCCGCGAGTCGGCGGCAAATTACGTCGGCGACATCGAAAATTATTTAGACTAAACAAACGCATTAAGAGTTAACTATGAAAGTTTCATTGGCGGTCATAGGCGGGAGTGGCGCGTATCGATTGCTCGCGGATCAATCCCTGGGCGATGAAAAGGAATGCGTGACTCTCAAAACGCCGTTCGGCGACAGCGCTCCCTTGCATCGATTCGCATTTGATGAAATAGAATTTCTGTTTTTGTCCCGCCACGGGGAAAAAGACTATTCCCTCACCGCGCCCTTCGTCAATTACCGCGCTAACATTTACGCGCTTAAAGAATGCGGCGTCGAGCGCATCATTTCGTGGTCCGGTCCCGGCATCATCAACACCGCTTTCAAACCGGGCGAGTTTGTGGTGCCGCACGATCTGATCGATGAAACCCGAAACCGCGAAACCACCTTTTTTAAAAATACAGGCATCGGATTCATTCGCCAGAGCCAACCGTTTTGTCCGGAGATACGCCATGTCCTGCACGATTCCGTGCACCACAGTGGCGTGGCGCATCATGATGCCGCAATTTATGCGTGCACTGAAGGGCCGCGTTTGGAGACCCCTGCGGAGATTCGAAAGTTACGGATTTTGGAGGCCGATCTTGTGGGCATGACCTTGATACCGGAAACGTTTCTCGCCCGCGAGTTGGAGATGTGTTATGCATCTATTTGTTACCTGACCAATTATGCGGAAGGTGTGACGCCGAGACAATTTGAAAAAGGGCAGCTTTTCGAGGGCATGCAAACGGAAGCGGAACGCGTGTCAGTGGAGGAATCTATCAGCCGCTTCCCGGATTTGATTGGCGATGCCTTACAGGCCTTAAAGGAAATGGACCGGGCCTGCGATTGCCAGTACGCTCTCAAGCGTTACAAGGACAAGGGAATGATCGGTGACGATTGGCACGCATGGGTTTCTCCCTGATGCCGGAAGAAAAACGACATCCTCATTCAGCCGGGTAAATGCCCCGCCAGGCTTCAAATCCGCCGGTCATGCTGTAGACTTCTTTAAACCCTTGATTGGCAAAATAGGCGGCGGCTCCCTGACTGGAGATTCCGTGATAGCAGCAAACCACCAGAGGTGTTTCTTTATTTGTATTTTCGGTAAACTCTTTAACATTGGCATCGCTCACCGGGACCGCCGACGGGATGTGTCCGCTGGAATAAGACCCCGGATCACGAATGTCCACGATGTTAGCACTTTGCTGATCCACCAATTCTTTAACTTTATGGATGTCTATTTCTTGAAAGGGGGGCATGGCTCCTCCGTAATGAATCATCTATAAATTTATCTGCAGGATATCATTACTTTATACCAGAAGTAGAATAAGGATCGATGTGAATATTGCCATACTGGAAGACCAGTTAAAATCCGCCAGAGAGAATAAAGACATCAAAGGAGAGTTGTCTGCTTTAAGGCAGTTGGGGTTGGTTTGTCAGAAAAATCGCCAATTGACCCAAGCGGCTTCTTTTCTATCTAAAGCCCTGACCCTCGTTGAAAAGACCGGAAATGAAAGAGACCAGGCGGTGGCTTTGGCTAATCTCGGATGTGTTTACTGGGAAATGGCGCAGTTGAAAAAAGCCATGACCCATTTTCATGAGGCGTTAAAAATTCAACAGCTGACCGAGGATGTTATCGGTCAAACAGCTGTTCTGACCCTTCTGGGAGTTTCTCATTGGCGCAAATGTGAATGGCAGGCAGGTCTCTCCTATTTTCAAAAAACGCTTGAGTTGCAGAAGACCCATCAACCGAAGCCTGATGAACAACCGAATGATGAAGCCTACGCTTCCCTGTTCGAAGCTCTTGAGCGGGGAGTTCAGACTTTGCAGAATCGCGTCCATTTAGGCCGGGAGCAAAATGATCCCCTGAAAATTATGCAACCCTTGTTTTCCATGATTCCACTTTATTTATTTACCGGAAGAGGTAGCGAGGTGGAATCTCTTTTGCGAGAGGCGGGTGCGTTGGCAGAGGTGTTGCATAAAAAGGATATTATGGATATGATCCCTATTCTGAATGGATTCATCAGGGATTTTTTATAAGGGCATCTCTAAAAATTAGTTTTCACAGAAAATAGACTCGTGTGCAAAATTTACTTAAATCAGTGGCACGGGCTTTCCAGCCCGTGCGGACA
>JAQCGX010000030.1 GCA_027619975.1 Nitrospinota bacterium | reverse complement strand
AAGGGCAGGTCGCCTGTTCCACTAAAACAAAGCCATCTCCTTAAGTTGACGATTAGGAGCATTTAGTCAATTTTTAGAGATACCCTTAAATTAAACCTACCAATCTAATCAGCTAAGTTGCCAACTTTTGTTTAAAATTCTTAATCCAATAAAAAAAAGCCGCTTCTCTTGTGAGAAACGGCTTTTCTATTATGGCTCCGGTGACAGGATTCGAACCTGTAACAACTCGATTAACAGTCGAGTGCGCTACCGTTGCGCCACACCGGAATAAGTTGTGGTCTGTATTTATTGTCCTTTAGGCCCTGCTGACGGGATCAGCGTTGACTCTATTTTCCGCTCAACAACAGATTATCGCTGTCCCTCGATCGTAACGCAAGAGCACAGGACATTAAAATCCGAAATTTATCAAAGGGCTGAAAATTAATCCATTTGCGCCCCATTGTCAAGCGGTTTTGGCCCTCTAGTTTACAACATTTCGCTCCGCCCTTCCAGTGACTTCATCAAAGTCACGGTATCGGCGTATTCAATATCCGATCCGATGGGCAGGCCGCGGGCAATCCGCGTCACTTTGACCGCAAACGGCTTCAGCACTTTGGAAATATAAACCGCGGTGGACTCCCCTTCCATATCCGGATTGGTGGCGAGAATCACTTCCGTCACGTTGCCCTTCGCCACTTTCGCTTTCAGGTCATCGATGGTCAACTCCGACGGCCCGACGCCATCCAGCGGTGAGACCACTCCCATCAGCACGTGGTAAACGCCTTTAAAATGCCCGACGCTCTCAATGACATAGACGTCATACGGTTCTTCCACCACGCAGATTTGCGTCTGGTCGCGGCCAGGGTCCCGGCAGATGTCGCAGGGTTCTTTTTCGGTGATGCCGTGGCACTGGCCGCACAAGATGATCTTCTCTTTAATATTCTGAATTGCCTGGGACAGTTTTACCGCCCGTTCCTTGGGGCCGCGCATCAGGAAAAAAGAAAGCCGCTCGGCGGTCTTTTGACCGATCCCCGGTAATCTCTTTAACTCATCGACCAGGTCTGTGACCGCTTCAGGTCTTTTCACGTGATTGACAACATTAGTTTAAGCCATTGATGAATTGCAAGTGAAGGAATGGGCATCTCCTAGGTCCCTGGAAACAGGCCGGGAATTTTGATCCCGCCTGTCAGTCGGGTCATTTCCTCCTGGGCCAGGTCCTTGACCTTTTTATGGACCTCGTTCATCCCGGCAAGAATCAGATCCTCGAGCACTTCCCGGTCCTGCATATTGATGAGTTCATCATCGATGTGAACGGATAAAACCTGATGAATGCCATTGGCGGTAATTTTCACCATGCCGCCGCCGGTGGACACTTCAACCGTTTTACTGGCCAGGTCTTTCTGGATATCGGCCATTTTCGATTGCAGTTCTTTGGCCTGTTTAAACATCGAAACCAGACTACTCATGTTATTTACCTGTCTAATTTAATTTGGGCCTGTCAGCCCGTGACCACGCCGCCAAAAATCTCAAGGGCTTCCCTGATAATTTCGGATTCTGCGATTTGACGCTTACCATTATAGTCGATCGGAGTTTTTTTTTCCGCCTCATTGTTGGCGGCCGCTTTGCCAGACCCGCTCTGTCCCTGCGTTTTGAACGAAAGCCTGACGTTGACCGTCCGGTGGCACACGGCCTGCACACTGTCCTGAATGACTTTCAGGTTCTCCTCTTTTTCGATCAACTCCTTGGTGTAGGAGTCGGCAACGCTGAGATGGATCGCTGAGTCCGTGAGTTCGACGAAATCGCAGACCATGAAATAATGGCCAAAAGACGCTTTTCGCTTCACAATTTCCCGCTGGATTTTCTCCCAGGACTCTGAAGCCCCTCTGTCCTCTCGATTTTCAAGGGAAATGGAAGACTCCGGCGGTTTAGATGTTTCCGTCTGTTCCGGGGGTTCAATCCGGCTCTGCTCTTTTTTGGGTTGCGGCGCAATCGCCCGGCTGGGTTCGTCGGCAACCTCGCCCACGGTTTTATTGATGGTATCGATCAAGGCGTCGATCTTTTGAAACGGGCGGATGTCCGTCAAACGCAGGACCGCCATTTCAAACACCGCCCGCGTCTGCGAACTGCGTTTCATTTCCGTTTCCGTCCTGGACAGGACGGTGAACATCTGTTGCCATTGGTCGGAATCCAGTTGCCGGGCTTGCCGGGCCAGCACCGCGAGATCGCAGGTCTGAGCATCGAGAATCGTTTCTGGATTCTTTGCAATTTGAAATATCAGCAGATTGCGAATGGTTTCCAGCAGATCGCGGCAAAAATAGTTGAGATCCTTGCCGGCATTGGCGATTTCCTGCACCTGCTCGATGAGTGCCGCCGCATCACGGGCGATCAGGTGGTCCACAAAAGTTTCGAGCGCGCTTTGCCCGACAATGCCGAGAACGGATTCGACCGACCCCTGCGTCACTTGCTTGCCGCTGAAGGCAATCACCTGATCGAGCAGACTCTGGGCGTCACGCATGCTACCGGCCCCGGTTTTCGCGATCTCGTCCAGACTCTTCGGGTCGATTTCGATGCCATCGTGTTTGCCGATCAACGCCAACTGCTGGACAATCTGTTTGTGCGACAGGGGTTTGAACTCGAAACATTGACAACGGGACAGGATGGTCTCTGGAATCTTGATCAATTCCGTGGTGGCAAAAATAAAAATGACTCGGGGCGGCGGTTCCTCCAGCGTTTTTAAGAGCGCGTTGAAGGCGCTTTTAGAAAGCATGTGCACTTCGTCAATGATATAGACTTTGTACTTGCAGGAGGAAGCTGAGTATTGGATGTTTTCTACAAGGTCGCGGACTTCCCCGACTCCGTTGTTCGAGGCTCCGTCGATTTCCTGCACATCGAGGCTGGTTCCCTGCTTGATCTCGATGCAGTTCGGGCAGACATCGCAGGGCTCACTGCCCTTCGGGTTCTGGCAGTTTAACGCCTTGGCAAGAATTCGGGCCGAAGTGGTTTTGCCAACACCACGGGTTCCCGAAAACAAATACGCGTGCGATACCCGATTGAGTTCAATGGCATTGGTCAGGGTGCGGACGATGTGCTCCTGCCCGATCAGTTCACTGAATGTCTGGGGACGCCATTTGCGTGCGGAAACCTGGAATTCCATAAAATCATCCTGGAGGATGGCAACGAACCATCAGAAACGGTGGGAAACCTGGCAAATAAGGTGGATTCAAAAAATGATGCTTTTGGGCTTTTGAAATCGCCCACCCCCTATTTTAAGGGGTCATAGCCCAAGTTAAAATTTTCAAGACGCCCTGAAAATTAGAAGGCAGAATTGTTGGGGAACTCACAGCACACAAGGAAAAGTGCTACCGCTGCTTCCTTCCGGACCTGACGGGGTTCGCATAACCTTATTGCGTGAGGCCCAACAAAACTGCCCATTTTCTTTAAATATCAACGGAGAGGGAGGGATTCGAACCCTCGGTAGGGGATTAGCCTACACACGCTTTCCAAGCGTGCGCCTTCAACCGCTCGGCCACCTCTCCTTAAATAATTTCTGCTGTGAATAGTGAATGGTTCCAAGGCCTCATAGGGTCCAGCGTAACGCTGAAGGAGAGGGTGGGATTCGAACCCACGGTCCCCTTTAAAGAGGACAATTGATTTCGAGTCAATCGCCTTCGACCACTCGGCCACCTCTCCTAAAGGGTCTCAATCCATTCACTACCAACAACGCTTCCCGGCAATGAAGCCAGAAAAATAAGAATGCGCCCAGGAGGACTCGAACCTCCGACCTACGGTTCCGCAAACCGTCGCTCTATCCAACTGAGCCATGGGCGCATGCTAAATCTGAATCAGGGGAGACATCAACCAACGCTTCCCTCCGATCTAATAATTTATCCAGTGTTTGTCAGGATATATCCACAGGGATGTGATCCTTCAATTCCAGCGCATACACGTCGTGTTCAAAGGCGTACATTGTCGGATATCTAGCGAAGGTCCAACCTTTGTATAGAATTTTTCCGTTTTCTTCAACCGTAAGTTGCACAGCGGGGTTGATCACCTGATTATTCATGGAAGTATACGTTCCCTGATCCATGACGAAGTTGGGTAAAAAAGGGCCGACCGTGACTTTGATTCCGGAATCCGCCACCACGAAACTCGATCCGATCTCCGCAGTTTTGAGCTCGTTTTTCCCTTCGTCGGCCTTGTTGCGGACCAAAATTTTCACCGCTTTCCACTTACCTTCAACATCTTTAGGAATGTAGACCTGCCGCTCCAGCTTTTCCGTTTCCTCAACATCAGGATGATCCTTGACCTCTCCGCCGGAACCTTCTGGCCTTTGCGTCTCTTGAAGAAGCTCGTTCGTTGAGCTGTCAGTCAGGGTGAGCCCCGGAGCCGCGTCCATCGGTTTCTGAGGTTCTTTATCGTCTGTTTTTGTACAAGCGGTAACAAACACGCCGAATAGTATCAACGAAACGGCAAAGAAACGAAAAACAATTTTAAAGCCAATGGATGATTTGGACATCGCCCTTTCACTCATAACAAGTTGCCAACATTTTACAAAGAAATCTCAAAAATATTATGGCGGAGAGGGAGGGATTCGAACCCTCGGTAGGGGATTAGCCTACACACACTTAGCAGGCGTGCGCCTTCAGCCAACTCGGCCACCTCTCCTTAAATAAATACATACCAACGAACCCTTTGAAGAGCAACCCTCAAGTGATTGATTGGTAAGGACTTATTAATAAAATAATTGGCGGAGGGAGTAGGATTCGAACCCACGGAACTTTCGTTCAACGGTTTTCAAGACCGCCGCCTTAAACCACTCGGCCATCCCTCCTCTAGGATGTGCTAATAATTATCCAGTTCACTATAAATGTCAAGCAGGGTGTTTTCCATTCTTGTTTCTGCTTTGCGATTCAGTGGCAGGATTTATCTTTTTTCGACGATTATTCCTGCTCCTTACGAAGTATTTCCCTGCCATGCATATAGGGCTGAAGAACCTCCGGGATGACGATGGAACCGTCCTCCTGTTGAAAGTTTTCGAGCACCGCCACAAACAACCGCCCTGCCGCCAGACCGGACCCGTTCAAGGTGTGAACAAATTCCGGTTTTTCCCCTTCGCCGCGTTTAAAGCGAATGCTGGCCCGTCGGGCCTGGTAATCGGTGAAATTACTGCAGGAAGAAATTTCCCTGAATGTGTTTTGACTGGGAACCCAGACTTCCAGGTCATAGGTTTTCGCCGCCGAAAACCCCAAGTCGCCGGCACACAATACCACCACTCGATAATGCAGGTTCAACTTTTTTAAAATGGATTCCGCATTTCCTACCAGGGATTCCAGTTCCTGGTACGACCGTTCCGGCTGCACAAACTTGACCATCTCCACTTTATCGAACTGGTGCTGGCGAATCAATCCCATCGTGTCTTTTCCGTACGATCCCGCTTCCCGCCGAAAACAGGGGGTGCAGGCCGTATAGCAGATGGGCAGGGAGTCGCCCCTCAGCACTTCATCCCGATGATAATTAGTCAATGGCACTTCGGCGGTCGGGATCAGGTAATACGGGTCATCCTTCATTGCGAACAGTTCCTCTTCAAACTTGGGAAGTTGACCTGTCCCCTGCATGCTCTCCTGGTTCACCAGAAACGGCGGATAAAGTTCCTGATAGCCATTCTCTCGAGTTTGCACATCGAGCATGAAACGGATGAGCGCGCGGAGCAACTCAGCTCCTGCGCCTTTGTAAACGACAAAACGCGATCCGGCAATCTTTGCCGCTCGTTTGAAATCCAGCAGGTCCTGCTTTTCGCCCAGTTCCACATGGGTTTTGGGAGTGAAAGAAAATTCCGGTTTTGTTCCCCATTCCCGTACCGGCTGATTTGCCGATTCATCGGCTCCATCCGGGGTGGAGTCGTCTGGAAGGTTGGGAATACTGAGCAGGGTGGCTAAAATTTCCGCTTCACAATTGCGGGTTTTATCATCCAGCTCTTTGATGGAAGCGTTGATGATTTTGACTTCCTGCATTTCCTGAGCCGCGTCTTTCCCTTGTTGCTTGAGCTTTCCCACCTCGGCTGAGAGTCTCTTTTTCTTATTTTTCAACGCTTCGGATTCGGTCAGACAGCGCCGCCGTTCTTCCTCCGGTCGCATAAGGTCTTGCAACGCTTGAGAAGTCCCCGGACTCCGGCGTTCCAGACGGGTCTTCACGGCTTCCATATTTTCTTTGATCGTTTTTATATCCAGCATTATTTCTTCTTTTTTATACTTTTATTTTTTTTCATTCTTTCCTCAAGACCTTCCATCTTGGTCTTGAGAATGGCGGGGTACGGGTAATTTTCTCCCAGAAGTTTGAATCGCTTGAATGCCTCCTCCAGGTGTCCCTCTTCCTCCAGACAGGAAGCCTGGATGAAATCCACCTCAGCCTTGAACTTGCTGGTGGGGTATTTCCCCATGAAACTGTCGTATTGCTCACGAACTTGAGAAAATCTCTGCAAAGTAAATAAAGTTTCGATCACTTTGAACTGAGACTCTTCGGCCCGTCGGGAATCGGGATATTTATCCAGCAGGACTTCCCATTCAGCCAGAGCCTGCTCATAATTCTGCATTTTGAAATATACCGAAGCGATGCGGTATTGATGATCGCCTTTTTCTTCTTTTTCATCATAACGATTGATCAGGTGTTGATACTCGATGATCGCCTGCTCGTAGTCCCTGAAAGTAAACTCAACAATTTCCGCTATATATTTTTGCGCGTCATGAGCAAAAGATCCCTTTTTGTTTAATTGCAAAAGCTCCTGAAAATACATGATCGCCTGCGAGCTGTTGCCCAGACTGAAGTGAGAAATTTCTCCCAGACGAAACAGAGCCTCTTCCGCCGGCGGACCGGACGGGTTTTTTTTCAGCACCGACTTGAACAGTTCAACGGCCTGTTGGTTACGGCCTTCGACCCATTCATTGTGAGCCTGCTGGATCAGAGGATCTGGCCCATCATTACCACAGCCCGACAGAAGGTAACAAAAACATAAGCCAACCAGAGAAATAAAAAGTCTACGAGAAAGCAGGCGGAAAAAGTGAGGGGGCGGCGCAGAAGAGGCTTCGGCTCGTAGAAATGGAAACGGGCTATGAACCCTCGATACTGGATTGAAGTGCATTGCTCCGGGTGCCTTTGTCATTCGGGGCGACTCGAGATCACTCGATCAGCTTTTCGACGCTGACCACCCGGTTGTCCTGCCCCAGGCCCACCAGCCGGACCCCTTGAGTATTGCGGCCGATCACGGAAATTTCTGTGACTTTGAGACGGACAATATTGCCCCCGGACGTGATGAGCAACAACTCTTCGCTGTCTGTTACCTGATGAATGGCAATGACGGAGCCGGTCTTGTCGTTACAACGGATGGTCATGACCCCATACCCGCCACGGCCCTGGATGGAATATTCTTCCAAATTAGTTCTTTTCCCATAACCTTTGTCGGTGACGGTGAGGAGCATGTTGCCGGGTTCCACGATCTCGGCGCCGACTACCCGGTCATCCTGGCGAAGCTTGATGCCGCGCACCCCTCGGCCGGTGCGTCCGATAGTCCTAATTTCACTGGCCTTGAAGCGGATGGAGTACCCGGCATGCGTGGCCAGTAATATTTCCTTTTCGTCCTCACACAATTCTGCGGCGATCACCCGGTCGCCCTCATCCAGCGTCAGACCGATAATCCCACCCTGCCGGGGTTTGCTATAGCCCATCAGCGAAGATTTTTTCACGATCCCGTTTGCCGTCACCACAACCACGGATTTATTCTCTTCAAATTCGCGGACGGAAAGGATACTGGAGATGGTTTCTCCGGCTTGCAGTTGCAGTAAATTGGCCACCGATTTGCCTTTGGCGATACGGCTGACTTCTGGAATCCGGTAAACTTTGAGCAGATGCACTTTACCAATACTGGTGAATATCAACAGCGAGCTCAAGGTCGAGGCGATGAACAGTTTTTCAACCACATCTTCTTCTCTCAAGTCCATCCCCTTGATGCCCTTGCCTCCACGATGCTGGGCGCTGTAGTTGTCGGTGCCTTGCCGCTTGATATACCCGCCACGGGAATACACGACAACCACATCCTCATCGGCGATCATGTCTTCTATATCGATGTCATAATCTTCCGATTCCATGATCTCGGTGCGCCGGTCATCGCCGTATTTGTCTCGAATCTCGGTGAGTTCCGCGCAGATGATATTCAACTTCACTTGTTCGTGGGCGAGAATATTTTCCAGCCTGATAATTTCCTGTTTAATGGCTTCCAATTCATCGATGATTTTTTGGCGTTCCAGTCCGGTCAACCGATGCAGACGCATATCGAGAATGGCTTTGGCCTGTATTTCCGATAAGCCAAAGCGGGCCATCAACTCAGTTTTTGCGACCGCAGGATTTTCCGATTCACGAATCACGCGCACCACTTCATCGAGATTGTCGATGGCGATTTTCAAGCCTTCAAAGATATGCTCGCGTTCCCTGGCTTTATTCAAGTCAAACTGGGTCCGGCGGGTGATCACTTCCTTGCGGAAAAGAATGAAGTTCCGCAAAATCTCCTTGAGGTTCAACACCTTGGGCTGCTGGTTGACCAGAGCCAGCAGGATGATGCCAAACGTTTCCTGCAACTGGGTGTTTTTATAAAGCGTGTTCACAACAACCTGGGAGATCGCTCCCCGCTTGAGTTCCAGCACCACGCGGATGCCGTCGCGGTCCGACTCGTCTCTGAGATCAGAAATTCCTTCCAGGCGCTTGTCGCGAACCAGTTCAGCTATTTTTTCAACCAGCTTCGCCTTGTTGACCTGAAAAGGCAGCTCGTTGATAATAACGCGTTCACGATCCCCCTTCTCCATCGGTTCGACTGCAACCCGCCCACGAACCTTGATGAGCCCTCGCCCTGTGCGATAGGCGGAACGGATGCCCTGGGTTCCATAAATAAAACCACGGGTTGGAAAATCAGGACCCGGAACAATAGCGATGAGTTCTTCGATCGAACAATCCGGATTGGCAATGAGGTGAATGGTGGCGTCGATAATTTCCCGAAGATTGTGCGGAGGAATGTTGGTGGCCATGCCGACTGCAATGCCGGACGATCCATTCACCAAAAGGTGCGGAAAACTGGCAGGAAGAACTGTGGGTTCTAACAGAGACTCGTCATAATTGGGGTCGAAGCGGACGGTATCTTTTTCGAGATCGCGCAAAAGTTCCTGCGTCACCTCGGCCATGCGGATTTCCGTGTATCGCATTGCGGCGGCGGAATCGCCGTCTATGGAACCGAAGTTTCCCTGACCATCGACAATCACATAGCGTTGCGAAAATTCCTGGGCCAGGCGCACGATGGTGTCATAAACCGCCGTGTCTCCATGCGGATGATATTTACCCAGAACATCGCCGACGATACGCGCGGATTTTTTATAAGGCCGGTTAAAAACGTTTGACGCTTCATGCATGGCATAAAGCACCCGGCGATGTACCGGCTTGAGTCCGTCCCGAACATCCGGCAGAGCCCGTCCGATGATCACGCTCATGGCGTAATCCATGTATGAACTCTGCATCTCGTCGTCAATATTTATCTGGTCTATCTGTTCCGGCACTGTTTTTCCTTTAAAGGCTCATTATAATAAATCAGGTCCAGCGTGACGCTGAATTAGATATCGATGTTTCTTGCCTGCAAAGCGTGTTTCTGGATGAAATCCCGTCTCTGTTCCACGGCGTCACCCATCAGGGTGGTGAAAAGAAGTTCAGACGCTATCAGGTCATCCGCCTTGACCTGCAGGAGAACTCTTTTTTCAGGGTCCATGGTGGTTTCCCAAAGCTGATCGGGATTCATCTCGCCCAGACCTTTATAACGCTGGATATACATCCCTTTTTTCGCGGTCTCCAGAATAGCATCCATCAGATCGTGCATGGAGTTCGCTTTTGTCGTGTCGCCGTTATGCTTCAGAGTAAAAGGCGGGTGATCTATGGGACGAAGAGGTTCATACACTGCGAGAATTTTTTGCATGATGACCGACTCGATAAAATCCGCATTGAACTTTATATTGAATTCCCGGCCATGACTCAAGCCCTGGATAAAAAACTTGAATAAATCGGTATCGGCGTCATGGTCCAGAAGCAAGCGCACTCCTGTGATCTCCGTGTTCAAATCAATTCTTTCAATTCCGTGCGACGTTTTCGCCGACATCCGGGTTTCATCGTCATGATCCAGCTCGATGAGGTATTTTTTAAGCTGGCTCTCTATATTCCAATTGACGCGTTCCGGGTTTTTAAATTCTATCGGGACGTTCAGGTATTCCTGCTGGTAGTGGAATTTTTCCCTGCATTCCGAGTCGATGAGTTGATCCAACACATTGACCACCGTTTCCACCAAAGCATCCAGACTCTCGAAATTTTTGCGGCTGACATTGAGCTTAACCAAAGCCGACAGGATTCCCGCAGGGATATTATTTTTCACCACCTGATCAAACCGATCCTGATAGCGGGAAAGATTGTTTATGAAACTGACCAGTTCCGGCCCTTGCAACGAACGGTCGTTATCGGCATTTTGAACCTCGAGGTTGTCCGTTCCCTGTTCTACAAGATATTGAAAAAGCATCTTCTCGTTTTTCATGTATTTTTCGGTCTTGCCTTTTTTGAGCTTAAACAGCGGCGGTTGCGCTATATACAGATAACCTTTTTGAATCAACTCCAGCATTTGCCTGAAGAAAAATGTCAACAACAAGGTCCGAATATGCGATCCATCCACGTCCGCGTCCGTCATGATAATGACTTTGTGATAGCGCAGATTTTCTACTTTAAAGTCGGAAATGCCAATCCCTGTTCCGAGAGCGGTGATGAGCGTGCGAATTTCATTGCTGGCCAGCATTTTATCGTAACGGGCTTTTTCCACATTGAGAATTTTACCGCGCAAAGGCAGAATCGCCTGATATTGGCGGTTCCTGCCCTGTTTCGCCGACCCTCCCGCCGAGTCTCCTTCCACCAGATAAAGTTCCGACAATTCCGGACTTTTTTCCGAACAATCGGCCAGCTTACCCGGCAGCGAACTCACCTCCAGCGCGCTTTTCCGACGCACCAGGTCTTTGGCTTTTTTAGCCGCTTCCCGCGCCTGCGCCGCACTGATGGCCTTGGCAGTGATGGCTTTCGCAATCACCGGCTGTTCCTCAAATATCTGCTTCAATTTATCGTTGACCATCTGCTCAACAATACCTTTCACATCCGTATTGCCAAGCTTGCCTTTCGTCTGCCCTTCAAACTGAGGCTCCGGAATTTTAATGCTCAACACAGCGATCAAACCCTCCCGAACATCTTCGCCCGTCAGGCTGGGGTCGGTGGCTTTGATCATATTATTCTGTACCGCATAACTGTTGACCGTCCGGGTCAGGGCGGATCGAAAGCCGCTCAAATGGGTGCCGCCGTCGCGGGTATTGACGTTATTAACAAAACTGAAGATCTCTTCGCTGTAGCCATCGTTGTATTGCATGGCCAGTTGCAGGTCGCAATCTTCTTTTTCTTTCTCGATCCAGATGGGATCAGGATGCAATACTTTTTTATTCTGACTCAGATGATCGACAAAGGACACGATTCCGCCTTCATAGAAAAATTCACTGTCCTTGCCATCCCGCTCATCATGCAAATGAATTTTCAGACCTTTATTGAGAAAGGAAAGTTCACGCAAGCGGTTAGCCAGAATTTCAAAACTCAGCGTCACTTCTTCAAAAATGGTCGGGTCCGGCTGGAAGTCTATTCGAGTCCCTGTGGCATTGGTTTTCCCTACAATCTCCAGAGGGGTGATGGGTTTGCCTATCTCATATTTTTGCGAGTAAATGGCCCCGTCCCGTTTGATTTCGAGATGCAAACTCTCGGACAGGGCATTGACCACCGACACGCCGACTCCATGCAACCCGGCGGAAACCTTATATGAATCTTTATCGAATTTACCGCCGGCATGCAGCACCGTCATCACCACTTCCGCCGCAGATATATTACGGTCGGAATGAAGATCTACAGGAATGCCACGGCCATTATCGATAACGGTCATGCTGTTATCCAGATGGATAATGACCTCGATTTCCGTACAGTGACCGGCAATGGATTCATCGACGCTGTTATCCACCAGTTCGAAAACGAGGTGATGCAGTCCCGCCGTTCCGGTGCCACCAATGTACATGGCAGGTCGTTTGCGGACGGCTTCTAATCCTTCAAGGATTTTTATATTTGTGGAATCGTAGATCGGTTGTTGCTCTGGTTTCATATTACAAAAGACAAAGAAAAAATAAGAGTAAGTAACTAGATGAAGTAATAGGGGCTGTTAGTATGTGGAAAACCCACTTAACTCCATATATATTAGTGTTTTAAGTGAAGAATAAGATGTTATCAATTTTGCTGTTATTCAGGTGTGGGGGAGGATAAGTTTACTGAGGCTCCAGTATACCGTATTTTTGCGGGATTACTCACATTTTTTATTCACTTTTTATACACTTTACTCACTTTCAATCTTTTCGGTAATGTCTTGTATATTCTTGGCTAACTGGTTATTTTCCAGAACGCTCTTGGTAATTTTTTTGTGGGAGAAAATAACCGTGGTGTGGTCTTTTCCGCCAAACTGTTTGCCGATATCCGGGAGAGAGCATTTGGTATATTCACGACACAGATACATCGCAATTTGGCGGGGAAAAGAAATTTCCCGGGTCCGTTTTTTGGACTTCAAATCCGCAACCTTGAGATTGAAATAGGCCGCCACGATTTTCATGATATTTGGAACGGTGAAGTTTTTGGTTTTATCGTAGGAAAATTCCTTCAAGATTTCTTTTGCCAGGTCCAGGGAAATTTCCCGGTGCGTGAACGAGGCATAGGCGATGATTCGAAGGAGCAGTCCTTCCAGTTCCCTTATATTAGATTTGATGTTGCTGGCGATGAACATGGCGACATCCTGGGGAATAACTTTTTTGTGGATATCGGCTTTTTTGTACAGAATAGCGACCTTGGTTTCCACATCCGGGTGGTTGATATCCGCGACAACACCGGAATCAAAGCGCGAGCGCAGACGTTCTTCAATGTTTTGCATATCCTTCGGATACCGGTCACTGGAGATGACGATCTGCTTGTGAGATTCGTACAAGGTGTTAAAGGTATAGAAGAACTCTTCCTGGGTTCGGTCCTTACCTGCCAGGAATTGGATATCGTCTATCAGCAATACGTCAAGAGGACGATAGCGTTTTCGAAATGCCGGCATCTCGTCCCTTTTCAGAGACTCGATCAAATCCACCGTAAACGTTTCTGCTGACAGGTATCGGACTCTGGCGTTGGGATCATTTTCCAGAATCTGGTGACCGATGGCATGCATAAGATGAGTTTTTCCCAGACCGACCGCTCCGTAAATAAATAGCGGGTTGTAGGCCATCGCCGGATTATTGCCCACTGCCAGCGCTGCGGCATGGGCGAATTGATTGCTGGACCCAACGACAAAATTAGAAAATTTATATTTGGGATTTAATGAAGATTCTATCCTGAGGTCCCAGATATCATTACTCGGGGCGGGTATGATTTGCTCGGTTTTGTTGTTATTAGTAAGCGCGTTCTGCGCCTGATTGTTGCCTCGCGGTTCACTGTCGACGAAGAAGTCCACCCGAGTTCTCTTTTTCAAAAGAGATTCAAGAGTGGACTCGATCAAATCCTGATAATTTTCCTGCAGACACTTTTTATAAAAATTATTGGGAACGGCAATCGTGAGCGATTCGTTATGTAAAGCGTAAGGATAAGTGGAAGCGAACCAGGCGGTGTAGTTCTCCGGCAGTATTTGTTCTTCGATTTCCTTCAAACACTGTTGCCAAAGAATGTCCTTCGAATTCATAAATTCCTAGTGGGCAGAAATTTGTAAGATTATTTTGGAGGGAAAGAAGTGGGTAATATATAAAACCAATTTTCTAAAATCAACTGGAAAAACAAAAGTAAAATGAATTGTTAGCTAACCCTTAAGTTAACAGAAGTATTTTGTTGAAAAAAAAATTAAAAACGGCTGCAAAAAAATTTCCTTCTTCCTTTGAGTTTCTTATTTTAACGTCTGCCTAACTTTTTTTTGCCCAATCTTTGTTTGTTTAAAAAGGTTTACGGGCTTGCCACCTTACTCTTTCTGGTAATAAGTGAGAGGGAGAAAAGGCAGGCCCCACGCGGAAATCTGCGGCGATAAAAATAGGATTTTTTTGCTCAAAATGGCGGATAGAGCTAAAATTGTTTTAGATGAAAATAGTATTTAACTCGACTCTCCCTCCCCTCAAGTAAACTCCACGCTATAAACCATTCAGCCAGTGATACAGCGGACTCAATTCTTTATATTGTTTAAGGCAGTAATCCACCGCTTGTTCCGTGGACAGCTGGCTTGCAACCGGTGCTTCGATAAACGCATATAGGTTTTTGTGTCTGAGCAGATCTTCACGCGGATGGTCTTTTTCAAAGCCTTGGGGAACCCGCCTGTAATGAGGTTCGTTGATCCAGAATCCGTTTTGCCTGAATCTATCCAGGATTTTTGCTAACTGCGGTCCCTGTTTTACATCGGCGACGGATTTTCGATACCTTTCCAGCATCCGGTGGTCGTTTATTTCATAAACCCCGGTGCCGAGAGCCAGTGTGCCGGGTTGCAATCTGAAAAAGTACATGGCCGAGGAGCAACCCTTTTTACCCTTTTTGTCAGCTGACGCAAAGGCTATTTTGATCATCGGGTTGTAGGGTGTTTTGTCCTTGCTGAAGCGTATATCGCGATGGATGCGAAAAATCTTGCCTCTCACCGGGCCGCCGATCAACGCTTGCATTTTGTCGGTCATGACCGCTACAAATTCTTTGGTCGGCGCTTCCAGCGATTCCTGGTAGCGGGTTTTGTTTTGCTGGAACCATTCCTTATTATTGTTTTTTTCAAGTTCCGCCAGGAATTTTATTCCTGCTTTGGGAAATCCGTGAAAAGGTTTCATTTTTACCCCGGAAACACGTGCGGCGGCGGGTCGCGAGGGTCAACGAGTTTTTTGTGCAGAAACTTTTCCTCGGTGGGGCCCGGCGGCTGGGATTTCCTTATATAGATTTTCGCCAGTGGATCTTCATAAAACTTGAGCCATTCGGTTTTATTTTCCATAAAATTCCGATTGGGGTCCGATTTGCGTATGACAACAAGATCGGTCGGGAAATCTTTCAGCAAGCCGTCTCCTTCCGGCTGGCCGGCGGTGAAGGCCATGTGTTGTCGCAGGATTTTGTCCGGGTAGACGGTACGGAACCTGCCGTCGACGGAAACCCTGGACTCGGGCAGTTTCCAGATAAAATATTCGCCCCAGTCGAAGGGGACGAGAGCATTGCCGTTGATTCCGTTTGCCAGCAGAAACTGTGCGGCGTAGGTGGGGTAGCGCCCCGGTTCCACCAGAATTTTGAAGTCACTGGTCTGGTACTTGCTGAGCCCGACAAATAAATGCCCCACGGTTAATATAACGATTGCTGATTTCAACACCATGCTTACCTGAGTTGACAGGCCGTCCAGGGTTTCCTGGATGTGAAAGCGTCTCGAGAATTCTGCCATCTTGAGCGGCAGGTAGGGGATCATGACGATTGCCGCGAGCACGGTGTGGCGCTGGTGTTTGAAACCGTAAATGATTGCCAGACCGATGATGAGAACTTCCCACAGGCGTTTACGCCCTGGAACAAACAACGAGGCCACAAACAGGGCTGTCAGGATTTTGAACTCCAGAAACCCGGTGCCCGACAGGGGGACCGGGTTCCATTCGCCAATGTCGCGCGGCACGGAGAGTGACTCGAAAAAAAATACCCATAGTTTGTAACCTTCGGGGTTGACCAGAAGAGCCAGGCAGGAGAGGGTAAAATAACCCAATAAAATCCTGCCGTGTTTTTCTCCGGTATAGAGGCAACGCCCTCCCTCCACTGCGGCCACCGCACCGAAGATGCCTATTCCCGCCACCACGCCACCATGACAATTCGCCCAAACGAGCATTAAAAGCGGGGACCAGGCCAGGGCCTTTAAATTGCCGTCAAAAAATTGTTGCAACTGCACGACAAGCAGGGTTAGAAAGAGAAACGTTAAGAGGTGAGGGCGGGTCATGAACCCGGGAGCTATCACGGTGACCAGAAGAAAGAAAATGAGCAGGTAAATGTACGCGTTATTTTCTTTGGCAAAATACAGTGAGGAGAGCAGATGAATAATGAATAGTCCCAGTGCCAGCTTGAAAACCAGAAGACCTGTGGAACCCAGCGCCGCATAAATCAGATAATAAAAAATTTCTGCCAGCCATTCGTGATTGACCCAGGGCAGGCCCTCGGCTGTATAGGAGTATGGGTCCGTGGACGGTAATGAATTTTGCATCCAGGCCGCTTCCCCGAATTTGAGATGTCCCCAGAGATCTGTATCGGCGGAGATCAGGGAAAATTGATTGAATGCGTATGCCAATATCAGGACTTTGAAGAGCAGGGCGTATATTCGGTTTGCGGGTTGGGTCATAATTTAAAAGGACGGGTGAACTCAGGATTCTGTTATATTTTTGTTGGGTTCCTATTTATCGGGAACAATGAGATAATAGCAAATTGTTGAACCAGCGGAAACCTCAAGTCAATTTACCTATGCGAATCATCGTCTGCGTCAAACAAGTCATCGACACCGCCGCCAAAATCAGCATCAAGGAAGGCCAGATTGATGCGACCGGCAGCCCCAGGGTGATGAACCCCTACGATGAGTTTGCGGTGGAGGAAGCGCTCCGCATCAAGGCCAACAAGCCTGATTCGGAAATCACCCTGATCAGCCTGGGGCCGGAGAGTTTTAAAGAAGTTTTGAAAACCGGGCTGGCGATGGGGGCGGACAAAGCCATTCACTTGAGCGATGCCGCGTTTGACAACCTCGATAACCTGGCGGTGGCCGAGGCGCTGGCACAAGGCATTTCCACGCTCGCATTCGATTTGATCCTTTGCGGGCGGCAAGCCGTCGATGACGATATGGCCGAGGTCGGACCGGCGCTTGCGGTTTTACTGGATATTCCCTTTGCCTCCGTCGTCACTCAGTTGACGTTCTCTGACGATTATAAACAGGCTCAAGTTACGAGGCAGATAGAAGGCGGCTCCGAGTGCCTGGAATCTTCTCTGCCGCTTTTATTGACTTGCCAAAAAGGGCTTAATGAACCGCGCCTGCCTTCGCTCAAGGGAATCATGGCCGCCAAGAAAAAGGTGATTCAGGTGCTGGATGCTAAAAGTATCGGATTCGACCCCGAAATTTCGGGTGCGCCGAGAGTCCGGCAAATGGATTTCTCCCTGCCGGCTGCGAGAAAGAAAGGCCGGATACTCGATGGGCCTTTGCCAGAGTCGTTGCCTCAACTGGTGCGCCTGCTGCGCGAAGAAGAAAAAGTGATATGAAATTTATTGGAGTGACCCTTTAACCCCTCACCCCTCCTGACGACTATGCAAGACGCAACTTCCAATCAAGAAAATTCCGCCTCCTTCTCCTTTATGGATCGGCTCCGGCAATATTTTTATAAATATAAAGCCGGAATCGGGCTGTTCGTTCTCGTCCTGTATGTTCTGCTTTTAGGGTTGGGGACGATCGGTGAAATCTGGGAAGTCGAATGGATTCTGGACCTGCCCCTGTTCCGCCCGCCCGGAAAATACTGATTGCTCCCCGGCGGATATTGCCTGCCCGGTTGTTTCAGCCCTTTATTACTTTCTATTGAACCCGGTTCATTAAATGCGTTATCCTTTTGCCTTCTTTGGTCTGAATGGAGTGAAAATCAGTGACTAGCGGCAACCCAATTTTTGCGATCGTTGAGCAGGTGGAAGGCGCAGTTAAGCCGGTAGCTTTGGAAGTCATCCATGCGGCCAGGCAGTTGGCAGATAAAGCCGGTGGGCAGGTGACCGCCCTCTGTCTTGGGGCCGAGGATGGTGCCAACTTAAATTCTGAAGTCCTGTTTCACTACGGGGCAGACCGGATTCTTGTATTCTGCCATGCCCGGCTGGCCCGTTACACCACATCCGCCTATCTCGCGGCCCTGTTACCGGAGATCCGTGCCCGAAAACCCGAGTTTCTGCTTCTTCCCGCCACCAACCACGGCAAGGAACTGGCGGCGGCCCTCAGCGCCAAATTAAAAACCGGACTGGCGACAGATTGCATTTCCCTCGATCTGGATTCCGCCGGAGGATTGAAGGTGCGTCGTCCCGTCAATGGCGGGAAAGCCATTTCCACCCTGGTCTACGATTCTTCCCGTCCTCAGATAGCCACCCTGCGCGCCAATGTTTTCCGCGCCGATGGACCCGATACCAAACGGTACGGGGACGTTGAAAGGGTGGATGTGCAAATGCAATCCCTTCCCTTTGCGATGCAGTTGAAAGAAATCGTTCGGGAAGCGGGGAAACAACTTGATATTACCGAAGCCCGGATCGTGGTGTCCGGCGGGCTGGGGATGCAAAGTGCCGAAAACTTTAAACTGCTTGATGAATTGGCCGAGGTTTTAGGGGCGGCGGTTGGAGCCAGCCGTCCGGTGGTTGACGATGGCTGGCGGCAATATTCCAATCAGGTTGGGCAAACCGGGCGCACGGTTGCGCCTGATCTTTATATTGCCTGCGGAATCTCCGGCGCCGTCCAGCATCTGGCGGGGATGTCTTCCTCAAAATGTATCGTCGCTATTAATAAAGATCCGCATGCGCCGATCTTTTCGGTTGCCGACTATGGAATCGTTGGCGATGTTCTGGAAGTTCTTCCTCTTTTGACCGCTGAGTTTCGCAAGGTTTTGTAGAAGGACTGTGAGAGGAATTGAGAGCCGATCCTCATATCCCGGGACCAAAATAGCGATTGTAACCTTCCTTTTGACTCTTTATAACTCCCTTTAGCGGTATAAAAATAACTGTGTCCTACCTTAAACAATTACTTGAAGTATTTGCCGATCAACGGCTCCAGCTGCCGTCTTCCGAGTGCTCCGACAAATGGGCCGGGGCTTTGGATACGTTTTTGGGCGAGTGGGCCCGATGGAACGACAAGATCAACCTGACCGCCGAAGGCGATGCCAAAGCGGTCATTGAAAGGCATATTTTTGACTCCCTGCAATACGTGCGGGCAGTGCAGAGTCCTCAGGGCCAGGTCATGGACGTCGGTAGCGGCGCCGGGTTTCCCGGCATCCCCCTGAAAGTTATTTTTCCCGAACTAAAATTTGTTCTGGTTGAAAGCCAGAGGAAGCGCGCCAGCTTTTTACGCAACTGTGTTCGTAAAATGAGCCTGGATAATGTGGAGGTATTGAACCAACGGGCCGAAGATTTGAGCGCCGACTATCTCGACCGATTCGATCTTGTGGTTTTTCGCGGGGTGGGGGACATTCTTTATTGCTCGAAACTGGCAGGCCCTTGTTTAAAAATGGGCGGGCGGGTGGTTATCAAAAAGGAACCGGATGCCAGGCCCCCTGAGTTTACCGAACAATCAGGTTACAAATTTCAGCTGCAGGATGAAATCCCTTTCGAGGGCGGAACCGGGGTTTTGTCCAAGCTGATGCTATTTGCCAAGTGTTCCACGTGAAACCATAGTTTTCAAGGGCATACAGAGCTTCCGGTGTTCCACGTGAAACCAGGGCGCTGGACGAAACATTTAACTTCCATTCTTCTGCCGAAACCCATTGCTGAATCCGTCCCGAACTCCGATATTTTGATAGGATGTGTTTTTAAACTGTGCTATGATTTTTGCAGACGTACTCCTTTGGAAATCAAGCAAATATGGGAAAAACAATCTGCATCGTCAATCAGAAGGGCGGGGTTGGCAAAACCACGACAGCCATCAACCTTTCGGCCTGTCTGGCTCTCTCCGGTAAAAAAGTTCTCCTGGTAGACGTGGACCCGCAGGCGAACGCCTCCAGCGGTCTGGGAATCACGTTGCCGGACGATGCCCTGGGTCTCTATGATCTGATGATGGGGGAGGCGACGCTCGAGCAGGTGATTTACCCGACAGAAATAGATACCCTGAAAATCATCCCCTCCTCAGTCGATCTCACCGGCGCGGAAATTGAACTGGTTTCCTGTGAGAACCGCGAGAAACGATTAAAAACCGTCCTGCAAGGGACGGAGGAAGAATATGAATTTATCCTGATAGATTGTCCCCCGTCCCTGGGATTGCTCACGCTGAACGCCCTGGCGGTTTGTCAGTCGGTACTGATCCCCATGCAGTGTGAATATTATGCGTTGCAGGGGTTGAGCCATCTGCTGAAAACTTTGAAGCTGGTCAAGCGCTCCCTCAATCCGGAATTGAAAGTCGAAGGCATTCTTCTGACCATGTATGACGGCAGGACCCTGCTGGCGGGTCAGGTCCGCGACCAGGTCAAAAAATACTTTCAGGAATTTCTTGTTGAAACGATCATCCCGCGCAACGTTCGTCTGAGTGAAGCCCCCAGCCACGGCAAGCCCGTCATCCTCTACGCCAACCGCTCCCGCGGGGCGGAATCCTATATCGAGCTGGCAAAAGAAATTATTTCCCGCACAAAAAACGGCGCCCTGCAAAAAGACTCAAGAGGTGAGCGCGTCGCATGAATCGAAAAGCCTTGGGCAAGGGAATCAATGCCCTGATTCCGGACTTTGAAATAGGGGTTCCGCAGTCCGGGGGCGCCGGTCCGGGGGTGGGGGAGCTGTTGATCGACGAAATTTCTCCAAACAAGCTCCAGCCCAGAAAATACTTCGACGACGAAAAACTTGAAGAACTCGTGCAGTCTATCCGTGAAAACGGGGTTCTTCAGCCTGTGGTCGTGCAAAAAGGCAAAAATAACGGTTATGAGCTGATCGTCGGTGAGCGCCGCTGGCGCGCCAGCAAGAAGGCAGGCCTTAAAAAAATTCCAGCAGTCATCAGGGAAGTCAGTGATACGGAATCCCTGGAGCTCGCCATCATTGAAAATATTCACAGGCAGGATCTCAACCCTATCGAGGAAGCCGAGGCCTACTCGCGGTTGGCGAACGATTTTGGGTTGACTCAGGAGAAGCTGGCCAAACGGGTGGGCAAAAATCGAACTTCCGTCACCAATACATTGAGACTGCTCAAGCTACCGCAAAGCGTCAAAGAGGAAATGGTTGCGGGGCGATTGTCCATGGGGCATGCGCGCGCACTCCTTGGTTTGGAGTCCGTGCAGGACATGGAAGCCTTGAAAAAGGAAATCCTGAAAAAGGATTTGAACGTTCGGCAGGTGGAAGGCCGGGTCAAGCAAATGAAAACCCCGCCTCATGAGGCGCCTCCCGCCAGGAAAAAAGATGTTTTCATTAAAAATCTGGAAACGGAAATGGAGCGTAAGCTGGGGACGAAAGTTGAAATTGTCCCGCGCAAGAAGGGCGGTAAGGTTGTGGTCACTTATTATTCAGACGATGACCTGGAACGCATCCGCGGCATGATCGTGAAAAAAGTAAATTGATAAAAAACTGAAGTCAAACATTTGGTAGGGGAGATCGTATGGCGCAGAAAAAAGACGACGCCGAGCTGAAGGCCTATATGGGCGAGGACGCTGTTTTCAATGGTTCGCTGACTTTTGAGGGGACCGTGCGAATCGATGGCCGCTTTGAAGGCCAGGTGGTAACGAAAGACACGCTTATCATCGGTGAGTCTGGAAGGATCATTGCGGATATCAACGCCGGAACTATTATTTGCAAGGGCAAGGTCGAGGGCAACCTCATCGCCTCCCAAAGAATTGAGTTGCATTCTGCCAGTCAGGTTGTGGGTACTGTGAAAACTCCATCGCTTTTTGTGGAAGTTGGCGGCATCCTGGATGGGGAGTGCGATATGTCGAGCCAGGGAAATAAGGTCGTTGAGTTGAGGAAAAACGAAGTGGTCGGAACCGGCTGATTCCTTGCAAGAAAAACAGTGCACCTCTATTGATAGCAGCGCTGGAATTTTTTGGCAACGGCAGCGCAGTGCGGTCCGCCACTTTCAGATGATAGTACCAACGTTTATCCAATCCATTAAAATTCCAACTGCAATTCCTCAGGACATCCAATAAATCAGTGATTACGGGGTAATGTTTCCTGCGGAATTTTCCGCTATGATAATCAATGAAAAAGAAAATCCGGGCAAAGGTTCGCTTTATATTGTGAGCACCCCCATCGGCAACCTGGGGGATTTCACCATTCGCTCGGCGGAAATTCTAAATGGGGTGCAGTTCATTGCCGCCGAAGATACCCGGCGGACGCGAATTTTGTTAAATCATTACGAAATTAAAACCCGACTGACCAGTTTTCATAGTTACAACCAGGAAAAAAAAGGGCCGCAACTCATCAGCCTTTTAAACGAAGGGCAGGACATGGCCCTGGTCTCGGATGCGGGGACTCCGGGAATTTCGGACCCTTTATTTCATTTGGTGCAACTGGCGTTGGAAGCGGACATTCAAGTCCTGGCTCTGCCAGGGCCCTCGGCGGTTCTGGCGGCGCTCACGGTTTCAGGATTGCCCATGGATCGGTTTGTGTTTGAGGGATTTCTGCCGGTGAAGAAAAGAAGGAAGACGCGTTTGGAAGAATTGGCCCTGGAGAAACGGACCATTGTTCTTTACGAATCGCCGCATCGAATTCACAAGACGCTACGGGACTTACACAGCGTCCTGGGCAACCGCAAGGTGGCCCTGGCCAGGGAACTGACCAAGTTATTTGAAGAAGTGATTCGCGGCAATTTAGGGGATTTGGTCGAATCGCTCAGCGAAAGAAAATTGAAAGGCGAGATCACTCTGGTGATTGCCGGAACTTCAAACAAGGAGAGCTAGATGGCAATCATTTCAATCATTGGCCCCAAGGGCGGGATTGGAAAGACCACATTGTCCATTAATACCGCCGCGTCCCTGACGCGGGCGCTGGCCGGGCAGGGTTTGAAGAACAGGGTTTGCCTGGTGGACCTGGACTTGCGCCTGCCCACCATCTCCAGCATTCTGGACAGTCATCCGCGTAAAACGTTTTACGACCTTTTTGAGATCCTTGCCAGCAAAACCCATCAGGCCGAAATTCTGCAAAACCTTTACCAGATCATCAGTACCTTCAAAAATTATCTGGAAGGACATCTTGCCTCCAACAGCCGTCAGCTGGAAAAAAGCCTGTCTGTTTATAAGACAATCAATACCAACCTGTTTTATTTTTCAGATTTTAAGTTTGGCAACGAAGTTTACGATTTATTTCTCCAGCGGGGAAAAATCGAACGTCCGTCGCACATAAAAGCTCTATTGCCCATTTTAGCTAAAATAGATGCTATTGAATTTAAGGCCATTTTGGGCGTTTTTCAAGAGGCGGCGCGGCCAATGGTGGCGGAGTTTGTCAATTTTATTGAAGAGTATGGTTTCTCCATTATCGGCGGCGAAGTGCCGATCATGGGCAAAAAAAATCATCGCAAAAGAATCAACGAGCCCGCCTTCCTGTTGCTGTTTCTGGAGTTTCTCAACGAGGTTTATGGGAAGTTTGATCACATAATTTTAGACACGCCTGCCGGAGGCGTCAATCATCTTTCCTCGCTCATGAATTCCATAGACCAGGTCATTTTGGTGTTTGACATGAGTAACGTCATCGCCATCAACGGAAGCCTGGACGCCCTGCATTCCTTCATTGATTATTATGAAGACTTTTTTGATGATTTTAACCAGGACCGCTTGACGGGCCTTGACAAGGCCCATGTCAACCGGCTGGTAGCGGCAAAAGGCCAGCAGGCGATCGCGGAGTCTCTGCGTAATAAAAAAATAGGTGTTTTTTTCAATCGCTGTCAGGGAGCGAATGAAATCAAAGATTGTCTGCGCCGGTTACGAGAATACCTGGATACGCTGGATAAATATGAAGAATACAAAAACCGTATATGCATCGTGGGAATGATGCCTCAGCACAGAATCATTAATATTACCAATAACCGCGGGGCCTTATTTTACGATAAGGACAGGGAATTGAAAAGCCGACTGGACCTTGTAGCAAAAAGTATTATGTCGGAAAATGCATCCAGCCCGACCCTGGCGAGCTCGGATGAAGAAATTCTGAAATATCTTCACAATAAAGGGAAATCCAGTCTGGCGGCTGGAATAAGTCGTCTGGCCGCAAGTTTCAGCTGATCTGCTTATGGGAAATCCAAAACTCAACATTATAACCCCGCAGGAATTTGACTTTATGCAGGATAAAGATCCTGCCGGGGACTACGACCGTGAAACGCGGGAGGTGTTGTACAAAATCATCCAAAAACTGGGGGATCAGGGTCGCAAATGTTCCCGCCAGGAAAAAAAGATATTTAAGAAATTCGCAGGCGCCAACTTCGGCATTCTGATCAGGCGAGGAACCGAATCGGAAGGGAAAATTCTCCATCCGGGGGCAGTGCGCGTGGAAGGAAATTTCGAAGGGGAGATCCTCATCAACCAGACCTTGACGGTTGAACCCGAGGGCAAGGTTTTAGCCAGTATATCTGCGGCAACGGTGATTTGCCGGGGACTTATCGAAGGCAATATCCAGGCCCTGGTTCAGGTTCGCCTCTGTAAGGGATCTACGGTGCGTGGAAGCATTTATACCCCCTCGCTCCACGTCGAAGAAGGAGCGTTTTTTGAAGGCCGATGCTCCATGCCCAACCAACCCGGAGAAATTGCCATCCAGGAAAAGTCCAAGCCCTGGAAACTCCTCTCTGCGGGGTGATTATTTTTCTACCTGGTTACCATAATTACAACAATTTACTTTGAAATTCGTTGATTCCGCGTTAAGATTAAATGACGCAAGCCCGTATAATTCAATTGGTTGAAAAGGATCTAGATAAAGTGAATCCATTGGAAAGTACATCCTCTGCCAGTTCAAGCTTTTCCAGCGCTTCTACCGATCGCAAGCTGGCGGTTCTTAATGTTCCCGACTATAATCTGATTGCCAATAAAGATCCGCGTGGGAGTTACGACCGCAAAACGCGGGAAAACCTGTATTGGATCATTGAAAAGCTACAGGGGAACCCTGTGCGGTTGACCTCATTGGAACGTCGTTTGCTGGAAAAATTTGGCAATGCCAGTTTCAGCCCGTTGAAGGCGCAGGATAAAAAGGTCAAGTTTGAAGTCGCCTGGTACCGGTTGTCTCTGGGGGTCAAGCGGTATTTGAAATTGACAGCCATGGCCTTTTTGATTCTGGGGACAGCCACCTGGATGATTTACCAGTTTGGTGTTGATTCCGAGACGCAGCGGGAAATAGATATGGCTTATTATGCAGGCATGAACCGCGTGGGTCTGGTCTCCAAAGAGGATTTTGAACACATTAATGAAAACCTGACCGCCACGTCCTTGAAACTGGCGGAAACCCGCAAAAACAATGTCGAGCTCAGTCGCATGGTTGAGCAGATGATCCTCAATAATCAGGTCACTGAAAATTTTAAATACATTTTAAAACAAATCTACCAGGATCCCCGGACAAAATATGTTAAAAAGGGGGACCAGGTATCGCTGGTGTTCAATGATCGCAACATTGCAAGCTACAAAAGCCGACCGGAGCTTTGGTATATTGTGGGGGTCATTGAAAGCGGGGTGATTCGGGTGTATTACGATAATGAAAAAATCCTCGAAACCGAGGCGATTTTTGGACGCACCGGTGAGGAAACTCCCGCCGGCGAATATGAAATTGTAAATAAAGTTTTTAAACCCACCTGGTATAAAAAGGAAACGCTCAACGGCAAAACCCGTGTCCGCGCGATTCCCTTCGGCCATGAGGAACACGATATTGGCCGTTGGTGGATGGGGCTCAAGAAGGTGGGCGAGCCTGTCAAGGGAAGTTATGGGATTCACGGGGTCAATATCCAGAAGGTCAATGAGTTTTACAAAAAGAATTTCGATTGGCGAAACGGCAGTGCGGGATGCCCAAATATACAGGGCTGGTATTTGCAATTCCTGGCGAAGGTGGTGCCTGTGGGAGCGCATGTCAATATTGTGCAAAAAGACAAATGGCAGTCAGAACAACAAGTGTCTCCTCCCTCCGCCGCATAAAGCCCTTCCTTATATTTCTACTCCAAAAATTTTGAATTGAGTAACGACCTGTGAAAAAACTCTGGGGCGGCAGATTCCAAAAAACCACCGATTCGCTCATGGAGCGTTTTTCGGCTTCGATTTCATACGACCGGCTTCTCTACGCCTATGATATTGAGGGAAGCATTGCCCATTGCAAAATGCTGGCGAAATGCAAGATCATCAAACAGGCTGAAGCGAAAAAGATCATCGGCGGCTTGCAGAAAATTCGTATTGAGTTTGATGAAGGACGCTTCAAGGTTCAGGAACGTCTGGAAGATATTCACATGAATATTGAGAGCCGCCTGGCGGAGCTTGTGGGGCCGGTGGCCGGTAAACTGCATACGGCGAGAAGTCGGAACGACCAGGTTTGCCTCGATATCCGCATGTATTTGCGGGACGAAGTGGCGGAGATCATCCAGGAAATAGAGAGCCTGGGTAAAACCCTGCTGGCTCTGGCGAAAAAGAATATTGACCATATCATCCCCGGCTACACGCATTTACAGCGGGCGCAACCGTTATTATTATCGCACCATCTGCTGGCGCACCTGGAAATGCTTCTGCGCGACCGCGAGCGCCTGCAGGACGCTTTGAA
This sequence comes from Nitrospinota bacterium, assembly GCA_027619975.1. Taxonomy (NCBI): domain Bacteria; kingdom Pseudomonadati; phylum Nitrospinota; species Nitrospinota bacterium. Next base: position 14,846 of record JAQCGX010000030.1, on the reverse strand, counting down.
ACGAATCAACATCATGCCTCTAGGTTCGGCGGCGCTGGCGGGAACCAATTTTCCCATCGACCGCGAGTATACGGCGAAGTTGCTCAAGTTTCCCGAAGTGTCCCACAACAGCATCGATTCGGTGAGCGATCGCGACTTCCTCATCGAATTTTGCAGTGCGGCTTCGATCCTGATGATGCACCTCAGCCGGTTTTGTGAAGAGGTGGTGCTCTGGTCGTCGAGCGAGTTCAATAGAATCGAGTTGTCCGATGCGTTTTCGACGGGCAGCAGTATCATGCCGCAAAAGAAAAACCCCGATCCGGCGGAACTCATCCGTGGTAAATCCGGGCGCGTGTATGGCAGTCTGGTTGCCTTGCTGACGCTGATGAAATCCTTGCCGCTCGCTTATAACCGGGACTTGCAGGAAGATAAGGAGCCGGTGTTCGATACGGTCGAAACCGTAAAAATGTGCCTGGCGGTTTTCAATGGCATGATAAAATCGGCGAAATTTAAAAAAGTTCCTCTGGAAAACCTTCAGTCCGAAGGGTTTTTGACCGCCACGGATATAGCGGATTATTTGGTTTTACAGGACGTCCCCTTCCGCGACGCGCATGAGATCACCGGAAAAACGGTGGCCTATTGTATAAAAACCAAAAAAAATCTGGAACAACTCGCATTGGCGGAGTTTCAAGATATTTCTCCAAAGTTTAAGAAGGACGTTCTGGATCATATTGCCATTGAAAAATCCGTGGAAAGAAAAGCCTCCTACGGCGGCACCGCCCGGAAAAATGTGGTTGCGCAGATGGCGCGGCTGCAAAAAAAAATAAAAAAGGCTGAATAGAAGTTTTTTGCCGGTCCAGAAACGGGCCCCTGAAAAATTTCCGGTACCAACACGCAACCTTTGGAAGGCGCTAAATGAATAAAAAACATTTTATAATCCTGGGAGTGATTTTAAGCCTTTGCCTGCTACAGACCGCCTGTGGTCATAAAGGGCCGCCTCAACCTCCTAAGGAGAATGTTGCGCTACCGGCATTCAAAATTTTTTGATTCCAGTTGTCTTTCCTGAGTGAAACTTATTAATGCCCAACCCAACCCCCATCAAGGCCCGACCCATGAACAAAGACCAGATCGCGATCTACCTCAATGAGCACCTGGAGTTTTTCAATGACTATCCCGAGCTTTTAACCAAAATCCAGGCCATCGATATGCAGGATCTGCCCCTGGAGCCATTGGGAACATTGAGTCTGGCGGACCGGATCATCAAGCGGGCGCACGCCGATAAAGAGCATTTGAAGAGCAAACTGGAATGGTTTGTGGAAATTTCTCAGGCCAATGAAAAAATTCAGGAGCACCTTTTCGAAATTGAGCGGTCGATTCTCACCAGCTCCAACCTGAATCAGCTGGTGGAGCAACTTCGGGAAGATATCAGCTCGCGTTTTGCCATTCCGCATGTGTTGATTTGCCTGGTGGATGAGGAAGACTACTTTATTGAAAGTAAATTAAAGGAAAAATACGGGGAAGGCCTGAATAACGCCCTGCGTTTTGTGGATCAGGCAACGGCCACCCAGTGGTTTGCCGGCGGCAAGGACCCGGTCATGAATGGCGAAATCGAGGGCGAATCCGAATGCTTTGAAGATGCTGAAAGCAAGGAAGCCATAAAGTCGGAGGCGTTGATCCCGATCATGGTTCGAGGTTCAGTTGCGGGAGCCATAGTGCTTGGCAGCACAAAACCTTTTCATTTCCATGCGGGCCTGCGCACCGATTTTCTGCAAAGAATGGCGGGCAAAATGGCCATCGCTCTGGACAATATTTTTCTGATCGACCGTCTGCGCCGCCAATCGGTGGTCGATAAGCAGACAGGGTTGTATAACCGGGCCTATCTGGAGCCGGTTTTGCATCGGGAATTCAATCTGGCGGAACGCCGGAAGAAAAATTTATCCTGCATCAAAATGCAGATTGACTATTTCGATGATCTTTTGGATACTTGGGGAGAGGCGGAAGGGGAAACCGTTCTCGAAATCATTGGAACAATTCTGACGGGCAATTGCCGGGCCTGTGATATTTTAATTCGCACGGATATCGGGGAGTTTTTGATTCTTTTACCGGAAATCGACCCGCAGGGCGCAACTCTTGTGTCTCAACGCATTCGCAAGGCGCTGAGCGAACCCCATCTCAAGGAATTTGAAGGCTTTGCGAAACTCACAGTCAATATAGGGATGGCAACGTATCCAGGAACTTCGATCGCGACACCGGAGGATCTCCTGCATGAAGCCTCCAAGGATTTGACAAGTACTAATGAATTGGCTGAAAAACGAGCGGTATGACACCATTGATACGCAAAGCAAACTATGAAGACGCCGAGGCGATCCAGAACCTGATCCTGCTTTTTACAGAGAATGGACAGATGCTGTATCGGTCCCTCCCCGAAATTCAACAGAACATCGACACCTTTCTGGTTTGTGAACAGGAAGACCATCTGGCGGGGGTTTGCAGTTTGAAAACTGGCGGGGACCAATATGTGGAGGTTCGCTCGCTGGTTGTTCACCCACGCTTCAACCGTCAGGGAATTGGAACCGCACTCGTCAGGGAGTCCATCGAGTGTTCCCTGGCCACGGATTCGCAGGTTTTGTTTGTTTTAACTTACGCCGCGCCCCTGTTTATAAAGCTGGGATTCGGAGTCGTCGATAAAAGCACCCTGCCCATGAAAATATGGAACGATTGCCAGTCCTGTCTGCATCGCGACAAGTGCGATGAAATCGCTCTGACCCTTTCCCTAAAGGCTTTGAAAACAAGCCGATTGAAAAACATTCCCTTGAACAATTCACCGGAAGTTTTATACTGAGAGCTTAAGGATACGGGGAAATTTCGCTCAGGCTAAGGATAATGATCACTCCTTGCTGGCCGGGTTGACCCAGAAACCCAACTCAGGGGGGAGTCATGTTCATAAATTCCATATTCAGTGCGTTGTCCGGCATGCGGACATCCGCTACGAAACTGCAGACCAGCGCCAATAATCTGGCAAACTTACAGACTCCGGGGTTCAAAAAAAGCCGCACAGAAATCAGCGATGTGTCGTCAGGTGGCGCCCAGGTTAGCGCTGTCACCCGATTATCGACTCCCGGCTCCCCGATCCCAACCACAAACCCACTCGGACTTGCCGTTAACGGCGAGGGTTATTTTCAAGTGAGCCTTGCCGACGGCGGCACCGGCTTCACACGCGCCGGCAGTTTCAAAATAGACAACACAGGTCAAATAACCACTTCATCAGGCAATCCCTTATCTCCCCCGGTATCGGTTCCCGGCAATGCCACAGGTGTCTCCATCGACTCTTCAGGCCAGGTCTCGGCAATTGTTGGCGGGTCATCCGTGACCGTTGGGCAAATTGAACTGGCCCAATTTAACAATCCGGGCGGATTGACGGCTGAAGGAGGCAACCTGTTCAGCGCATCGTCGGGGCCTTCCGTTTCGGGGACGCCTGGGTCGGGTTCCAGAGGCACGGTGATTTCCGGAGCTCTGGAAAGTTCCAATGTGGATATTGCCGAGGAAATAGTCGGTCAGATCGTTTCCAAAGCCGCCTTCAAGGCAAACGCCAGCGTTATTCGAGCGGCGGATGAATTGATCGGCTCGCTCCTGGATATCAAATCTTAAAACAAAAATTCTATAGCAGTTGTCAACTTTTTTTCTCGTCTTCGTCCCGTAACCGGGGATTAAATATTATCATCGAAAATAAATTCCCGGCGCAAACCCTTTCAACACGAGGTCTCTCCTCCTGGGTTGAAAAAATGATTGAAAGCAAATTGCATCGGGACTAAAATCCAATCTATAGGTTGCCGGAAACCTTGACCCTTCCAATCCCGGAAACGATTCGACCCCGTCGCATTAAATCGTGGATTTAAACTCTATCTTGATTCCTTAACCGATGCCGCACGCACAAACTCAATCGAATCCCTGTCCGACCTGCAAAGGCCGGGGCTATACGCTGAGCAACCAGAACGGGCGGCTGCATGTGGCCCCCTGCGATTGTTTCCTTTGCGACAAGTGTGAAGGCGAAGGCCGCATTTTCACGCAGAATGCTAAGGGCCGCTCGTATCTTGTGGATTGCGAATGTTCCCAGCTCAAAAAACGCTTTCGCCTGCTGGAAGATGCGGGAATTCCCGGAAAATTTGCAGAGGCGGATTTCGATTCGTTCGTAAAGCACCATCAAACCCAGGGGCGGGCCAAGGGGGTGGCGATGGATTTCGTGACGGACTTTATAAAATCCAAAAATAATTTCGGCCGCGGATTGATTTTCATGGGGCCTCCGGGTCTGGGCAAAACCCATCTCGCCATCGCCATCATCAAGGCGCTCACTTTGGAGGCGGGGGTTGACTGCCGGTTCGTTGATTTTTTTCAGCTCCTGTCCGATATCCGCCACGGTTTTTCCGAGGATTTGTCCGATCAGACATTTATCAAGCCCTATCAGGAAGCCCGTGTTCTGGTGATCGACGAGTTGGCGAAAGGCAGAAATACAGAGTGGGAGCTGACGGTGCTCGATCAACTCATTTCCAACCGCTACAATGCCGCCGACAAGGTGACGATTTTCACCACCAATTACCCCAGTGAACTGGTGATCGAAAAAAAAGAGAGCAGAAGTACCTCTGGCGATGGGGCTCTCAAAAACTACGCCGATGCCTATACACGCGAAAGTCTGCAGGAGAAAATTGGCGCGCGGGTTTACTCGCGGTTGGCCGAGATGTGCAAATTCGTGATGATCCAGGGCCAGGATTTGCGCCAAACAAATATTCCCGCCACTCAGCGTTACCCCCGCCCCAAACGATAAATTCCACTTTTTCTTTCGCTTAACCGCTGGTCAAAATCTCCCCTGTGACCTATATTTCAAGCCGGGAAGGAGGGTGCCATGCCCACCAGAAATCAACTTGCCAGAGTGCATATTGCGAAAAAGGAACTGAAGCTCACCGACTCTCTGTACCGGGATTTTCTTGAACTCTGGTTTGGCAAGCGCTCTTCAAAAAACTTTACTTCGGATGAAATCGAAGCGCTGTTGACTCACTTCAAGGGATTGGGGTGGGAACAGTTTCGCTCGGCACCGCAAAATCCTCTATTGGCCAGCCCGGCTCAGCTTTATAAAATCCAGAAACTGTGGATGACCGGCCCCGGCGTCCGGGTCAAAACGCTCGCCGCTCTTAAGCACTTTTTGAGTCATCATTTTCACATTTCCAGTTTGGCGGCGGTGAAGGCCGCACAGGTAGGGTCGATTTTTGGAGCCATCCGCAAAATTGCCGAAGGCCCGGCGCCGTCTGCGGGTCCTGAAAAAACTTCCAAACCGCAAAATAATACGATTCTGTTTTAGGGGAGGTGGGAATGCCGATGGTGTTTTTAAGAGGGGCGATGCTTTAGAAGGAAATATAAAGGATTAACTATTTGGGAAGGGGGCACGCGGGGGGTTGCCAGAATGGCTTCCCCCCACGTTTCTTTCAGGGAAAATTTCGATGTTTCCAACTCAACCTTTGGTGGAGGATTAGGAGTCAGGAATCAAAACAATGGCCCTGAAATATTGTCAACCGCTTCAGGCGGTGTCAGTCTTCGGAAAAGTTAAGTTCTTCGTAAGTCATCGGTTGAACTTTTTTAGCTTCGGTCTTCTTTTGAGTTTTGCGGCCTTTATCTTTCGCCCCGACATTTTTATTTTTGATGTTCTGGTCGAAGAAATCACCCCAATACCGCTGACTCAATGACTTGGCCGTAATGACTTTTTTCACTTTCCCTTTGGCTGTTAAAATTTTTACGGGATAAAACATACGACCCTCCTCCATGACGACCCTTGAGCATTATTGTCTGCAAAAACTTCCGGGAGCGCCGAAATGCTCCTTTGGTTTTTAAGGCCTTATGGGGTATCATTGAGAAAAATCCATCCCAGTCGAATCTCAACTGGAATTTACCTGCATCAAACAAGCAATCCATAAGGCCACGGCAACGAGGGGCATCACGTTTCTTGAAATTAAAAAACCCTCTACTATTAAGATGTCGCAGAACCTGTTTGGTTTCCTGTTTGCTGTTCAACATATTTGGCGTTTGGAGAAATGTTTTGAAAAATCGTATTTTATTATTTTTAGCCGTTGTGGTTTTTTTTAGTTCCGCCTGCGAAAAAAAGCTGAAGGAACATCCTCTGCCCGAAAGCCTGAAACAAAAAATTATCAAGCAAAGTGACCCAACGCTACAAGCGAAAGAAATCTCGGGAACGATCACCGTTGATCCAAGTCATGCAAACTCCATTCCAAAAAATGCCAGGCTGTTCATTATCGCCCGTCCCGAAGGTGTAGAAGGGGGGCCGCCGCTGGCAGTCCAGCGTCACAGTCTGGTGGAGTTTCCCTTCAATTACAATATCGGCCCTTCCGATGTAATGCTTGAGGGGAATCAGTTCGAAGGGGCGATTACCATCAAGGTGAGGCTCGATCAGGATGGCAATGCCAAGGCCACAGCTGGAGATATTGAGGGTCAACGGTTGAGCCAGGCGGGCGACAAACAGGTGGATATTGTGTTGGATAAAATGGTTGTTCTTTCGAATAATTCCGTTCGCGGAACTATTGATATCGATCCGGAATTAGCGAAAAATTTGCCGGAGACCTGGAAATTATTTCTCTTTGCCCGGCCCGAAGGAGTTGCCGGTGGACCGCCGCTGGCTGTCAAACTTTTGGATTCGGTCAAATTTCCCTACGCTTTTTCGATCGGCCAGGAGAATACCATGATGCCGGGGTCGGTTTTTGAGGGCGAGTTGACCTTGACGGCCCGTATCGATCAGGACGGCGATGCGCGTTCGGGGCCGGACGACCTGGAAGGAACGGCAACCATCACTGCGGGCAATCAACAGGTGAAGATAGTCATTGACCGGCGCGTGGGTGCCAATTAGTTGATGGCATCTACAGAGTTGGGTTGGCAGGAAAATGGCTGAGCGTCATGGGTCCCATACAATGGCTCATTTTGGCGGCCAAATAAAATGACCGGCGGTCCAGCACCACAGGAGATAAGCTGGAAAATATTTTGCGGAGAGGGGTTAAGCTTCAGGGCCCATAAATCGAATAAAGTTTTCCAGAATTTCAAGGTCAAACTCTTTGTTCATTTTCTTTCCCATAACAATGAGGGCGTCAAAGGGAGTCAAAGCCCTTTTATAGGAACGATGGGTCGTCAGGGCGTCATAGGCATCCGCTACTTTGCAAATCCTTGCGAAATGCGAAATGTCATTTCCGGCCAGGCCATTAGGGTAGCCAGTTCCATCATATTTTTCATGGTGTTGGCCTGCCATCTCTATGATGCGGGTTGAAAAACAGTTTACAGCCTCCAGCATCTCCTGCCCATAGGCTGAATGGCCTTTAGCATGATTGAATTCGTCATCTGTCAATCCGGAATTTTTGTTGAGGATTTTGGGGTCAATTTTGGATTTCCCAACATCGTGCAACATACCGCCGATACCCAGATCCCGGATATCATTTTCGCTCATCCCGGTTTTAACCCCATAGGCCAGACAGTAAAGCCCGACGTTCACACTGTGAGTATAGGTGTAATAATTTTTAGCGGTGATCGTGAATATTGAATGAAAATTGGCATCCGCATCGGACAAACATTCACCCATGACTCCCACCACTTCATCGGATGATTTAAGGGTATTTAGCGAGCCATTGTGCACAAAAAAATCCTTCATGAGATCTTTCGAGACCTCATAAGCTTTCTTGGTTCTATCCTCGAAGGATATATTGTCGTCGGCCATCATGTTTCTGAGTTGAGCCGTGGCTTGATTGAAGTACTTACCGATATCTTCCTTCCTGATGAAAAAGTCCTCAGTTCCCTCCTTTTCTGCAATCAACTTCTGGGCTTTATCTTGGTTCTCAGGATCGGCACTGACTAGTTTGACAAACCGGATGGTTCCAAAGGATTCGGTCTTATAAAAAATTTCGAAATTCTCTTGTATTTTACCCTTCAGGTATTTGAGGTGCACCGGTCGAAACTGCTCCTCGTCACTAGTGTCTAACTCTGTTTCCATAGGTTTCCTGTCTTAAAAGAGGTAAAAGTTTAAACTTTATCGGCGAAAAAAACGAGCTGGGTTAGAGTAAAAATCTCGAAGGCCAAACAGCCCCATCAGCAACAGCAAAATCTGGCTGAACAGATCGCCGTGCCGGGTATAAAAAGTCCGTTCTCCTTGGTTGGGCCTGATTTCGGTGATGACGATATCTTCTTCAAACAGTTGGGTCGCTTGCCTTATGGCGCCGGTCGGGTCGATGGTCCCCGTGATTCCCGTATTGGCGGCGCGGACAATGGGAACGCGATTTTCCACGGCGCGCAGGGCCGCCATGTCCATGTGCTGGTAAGAGGCGGGGCTTTTCCCAAACCAGGCGTCGTTGGTGATATTCACCAGAAATTGCGCCCCGTGCAGGATCGGTTGCCGCACCAGATCGGGGAAGGTGATTTCATAGCAAATGGAAATCGCCAGCTTGGTACCGTTCAGATCAAAAACCTTGTCTTCCGTTCCCTGGCCGAAATCGCCGATGCCTTCCACCATTTTGCTGACAAACCATAAGAGTTTTTTAAAGGGGACGAACTCTCCAAAAGGCACGAGATGAATCTTGTCGTAGCGGCCCAAAGTTTCGCCGTTGGCGTCGATCAGGTAGGCGCTGTTATACAGGACGCGTTTTTGATTGGTAAATTCCCCGTAAGGACTGCCGAGTAAGAGAGGCGTTTTAGTGATCTGAACGATGTCTTTTATTAACGCGCTGTTTTTTTTATCGAGGGAATAGTAAAACGGGATGGCGGCCTCGGGCCAGACGATGAGATCCGGTTGTGACTGTGCAGCTTTGAGACTGAGCTTCCGGTAAGTATCCACCACCTGATTCTGGTAAAGGGGGTTCCATTTCAGGTGTTGCTGAATGTTGCCCTGAGCCAGCCCCACTTTGAGAGATTTTCCTCCCGTTGAATCATTTTTCCATTGTCCCAAGGCTATCTGCCCGTAACCGATCCAAAAGACCCCTATTGCCAAGGAAAGCCCCAACACCCCGGCCACCTGCTTGTTACCCTGCCGGGATTCCTTGCGTGTCAACCAGGTGTTCAATAAATAGAAGAGACTGGCGTTGATGAAAACGATCAACGTGGAGATGCCATAGACTCCTGTTATTTCTGCCATTTGAATGACTGGCAGGTTCCCTGATTGGGAATACCCGAGCCCCAGCCAGGAAAAGCCATATTGGGAATGGGTGGACCGTAAATATTCCAGCGAGGTCCAGAGTCCGGGAGCGAGGAATATAAAATATAAAGGATTTCCGCGACTCCACTTTTTGAGAAGATAGCAAAACAGCGCCATGTAGAGGCTCAGATAAGCGGCCAGAAGCAATAAAACCAGGTAGCTGACGATAACAGGGAGGTTTCCGTAATTGACGATGGTGTTGGTGACCCAGCGCAACCCGAAAAAATAAAAAACCATCCCCGACCAGAACCCAAAAGCGGTGACCCGTAACAAGGGCTGATCCTGGATGAGGAAAAACAGCGGGATCAAGGAAAACCAGGCGAGTATTTCAAGGTTAAACTGCGGAAATATCAGGACCAGCATCAGACCGCTTAAGGTCGATAAGGTCCAGGGTCGTCTGCTATCAATGGTTTGCACTGGGCTTTTTTTCGAACATGGGTTATAGTAAAAAGAGTAATAATGCTAAAACAAAGGAATTACTGGCTTTGAGTTCTCAGAAAGAGTTAATAGACAGCTTTAAAAAGGTTTGCATTTGCCGCAACGTAAAGGCCAGTACCATCACGGCCGCCCTTCGTCAGGGGACGTTGTCTTTTGAAGCGCTGAGGAGTAAAATTGGTGTCGGAACCGGGAATTGCAAAGCGAAAAGGTGCCGAGGTCCTATTGAAAAAAGGGTCAAGGATTACAAAGAAAGCATGAAAGAAGAACTGGAAAAACCCGCCGTCTGAGATCACCCGCCCTGCGTGGACGATCGTTCATTTGTTGCCACCCGCCATTCCGGTTTAAGAAATCCACTGACTCGATTCCCTTCCTCCGAATTTTTATTATAACCTGCTTAGAAAAAAGGCGTTTCAGGAAGTTACTGAAGTGAAGCCACGGCCTTTGCGATGCGCTCAACGCCCTGCCGGATATTTTCCTGTGTCGTGGCGAAGGACAACCGGATATTGTTGTCGGCCCCAAAAGCCACTCCGGGAACCAGGGCGACTTTGGCTTCTTTTAATATGAACTTGCAAAACTCAACCGACCCCGCCACCGATTGTCCCTGGAAGCTCTTTCCGTAAAGCGCGGAAAAATCCGGAAAAGCATAAAAGGAGCCTACGGGGCGATAGCAGGTCAACCCGTCAATTTTCGTCAGCAGATCTACAAGGAGATCCCGCCGGGTATTAAACTCTTTTACCATATGGTCGATTGTATCCTGCGGGCCCACCAGAGCTTCGACGCTGGCCGCCTGGGAAATCGACGTGGGATTGGAAGTGCTTTGGCTTTGAATTTTGTTGACCTGCGCGGCAATGTCACGGCCCGCCGCAAGGTACCCGATCCGCCACCCGGTCATGGAATAGCATTTGGACATGCCGTTGACGACTACACAATTGGCCTGCATTTCTTTGCTGAGCGAGGCGATGCTGACATGTTGGAAGCCATCAAAAACGATTTTTTCATAGATTTCATCTGAGATCACCAGCAGTTTATGCTTCAAGGCGCATTCCGCGATGGCTTCCAACTCCTCCTTGCTATAAGCGGACCCGGTGGGGTTGGAGGGGCTGTTGATGATGATGGCGCGGGTGTTCGGGGTAACGGCGGCCTCGATTTGTCGGGCTGTAATTTTGAACTCGTTCGCGTCTGTCGTTTCAATGATGACGGGAGTGGCGTTTGCCAGACGTATGATTTCAGGGTAAGACAACCAGTAGGGAGCCGGGACGATGATTTCATCTCCCGCATCCCAAAGGACCTGCGCGAGGTTGTAAAGAGAGTGCTTGGCGCCGCATGAAACCACTATTTGATCGCGCTGGTAGTCCAGGCCGTTGTCCTGCTTGAATTTATGGACAATGGCATCCTTCAATGCATTGGTGCCGCTGACCGGGGTGTAATAGGTATCGTTATTCTGAATGGCCCGGATGGCGGCCTGTTTGATATTTTCAGGCGTATGGAAATCCGGCTCCCCGGCGCCGAAACTGATAACGTCTTCACCCTTGGCCTTTAACTCGTTAGCGAGCGCGGTGATTTCCAGGGTCAGGGAAGATTGGACTGTTTGAATACGCTTGGAAAATTTCATTTTAAATTGATTTTCTGAAGCCCTTGAGTGACGCTCTCCGGGACGAGGTTTGAGATATCTCCACCGTGGCAGGCAATCTCCTTGACCAAATTTGAACTGAGGAAGGAGTATTCCTGGCTGGGGATCATAAATAGAGTTTCAATGGTTTCATCAAGAGTTCGGTTCATCAACCCCATCTGCAACTCAAACTCAAAATCGGAAACCGCTCGCAACCCCTTGATGATGACGCGCGCGTTTTTTGCATGCACAAAACTGGTTAAAAGACTGTCAAAGGGAACAATTTCAATATTGTCAATATCTTGAGAGGCATCAATGATAAACTGGACGCGTTTTTCCTGCGAAAATACGGGGCTTTTTTTGGGATTCAAAGCCACGGCCACAACCAGATGGTCAAAAATTTTGACCGCCCGCCGCATAATATCTAAGTGACCGTTGGTGACAGGGTCAAAGGTTCCTGGATAAATGGCAATCCGTTTCATTTTTACAGGTTGTTTGTTGAGGGGAAAAACGCTGAATTATATCCTTAATTTATCAATTCTCAAGCTAAAAGTCAGACCCGAAATAATTCTTCAGTCCAAAACCCAATGGGTTTATTTTCATCCCGATAATCTGGATTGAATCAGAAGATGGAGAAGGTGCGCTCCCTTCAAAGATTCCGGAATTCCTGAGAAACCTGAAAATCAGAATTGTCCTATTGTATTCCGGCCTTCGTAAAGAGTTAAATAAAGTTGAAAATCTTCTGGATTCTTACAATCTATCTCTTGAAAAATAATTATGTTCCCGCGCAATCCGATATTTTCCTTTTGGCGATACATTCTATTGAGCCTGATTCTGGCCGCCACTTTTTTTTATATGGATCGCCTGCTACCCCTTGGATTCGCTGGAGGCGTTCCCTACATTTCGCTGGTTTTGGTCGGTTTATGGTCGGAATCTCGCAAGCTCATTATTTTTAACTCCCTTTTGGGAACGGTTTTAACGGTTCTTGGGGCGCATTTTTCTCCAGTTGATTCGGATCAGGTTCTTGCCAATTACAATCGCCTGCTGGCCAACGGTACTCTCTGGCTCACGACTTATTTTTGTTTAATGAACCTGCGATGGATGGAGGAAAAATATCGTAGCGAACTTCTGGAAAAAGCCAACAGTCGTCTTAAAAAAGAAACCGGCTATGTTCAATTGAACCGTGACATTGCGTCTTTCACCAATTTGTCACGCTCGCTGGACGACGCCATCACCTACAGCTTGAAGAAGATTTGTGCGTTTACCGGTTGGCCGGTCGGACATCTCTACTTGTTGGGGGAAGACGGGCAAACTCTTTTTCCATCGGGTATCTGGTATCTGGAGGATAAAAAAAGGTTTGAAAATTTTCGTGAAATTACTCAGCAAAACCCGCTGGCCTCTGGAGAAGGTTTGCCGGGGCGTGTGATTGCTCAAGGAAAGGCACAGTTTATTTTGGACCTGAAAGCAGATCCGAATTTCCCAAGAGGTGCGTTTTCAAAAGAAATTGGTGTGGTTTCCGGATTCGGATTTCCAATTTTAAGCGAGGACACGGTGGTCGGTGTCATGGAATTTTTCTCATCAATCCCCATGGAACCTGAAAAAAGGCTGGTGGAAGTGATGGAAAGCATCGGTGTTATGCTTGGGCGCGTTATTGAAAGAACCCGGGCCGATCAGAATAAGGAGAGTTACAGCGTTAACTTACGGCAGTTGTATCACAAGCTCGATTCTATCCGCGAAGAGGAGAGCAAGAGAATTGCACGGGATGTTCACGATGATCTGGGGCAGGTGTTGACCACTTTAAAAATAGAACTGTCGTTGCTGGACAATAAATTGTCCGAAAAAAAAGTGGATGTTAAGGAAAATATGCGGATGATGTTCAGCCTCATTGAAAAAAACATTCAAGTGGTAAAAAAGATTTCCCGGGATTTGCGCCCACCGGTATTAGATTCTTTGAGTTTGACGGAAGCCATTGATTGGCAGGGAACGTTGTTTCAGGAAAAGACAGGGGTGAAATTCAGTTTATCCACATCCCCTTCCCAAATAAATCTGGACGCACCAAGGTCGATCACCCTCTTTCGGATATTTCAGGAATGCCTGACAAACATTTCCCGGCATTCAGGCGCCAGCGATGTTCACGTCGATATTATCGACCAGGATAAAAATCTGGTCATGCGAGTGCGGGATAATGGCAAGGGCATTGCTGAAAAAGAAGCCAAAAATAATTTGTCCCTGGGGGTTCTGGGCATGAAGGAACGGGCGCAAATGTGGGGAGGCGAGGTTGAAATTGCGGGAGTGAAAAATGAAGGGACAACCGTCACCATTAAAATTAAATCGGATTGAGATCAATGGCAGAAAAAACAGAGACGATTCACATACTGATTGCGGACGATCATCCGGTGTTCCGGCAAGGTTTGCATCGCGCATTTGCCGAAAGCTGTGGCCTGCAAGTGGTTGCAGAAGCTGTAAACGGCTCGGACTTATTGGAAAAAGTCCGGGCGGCGAAGAAGGTTGATATTGTATTGCTGGATATCACTATGGATGGGGAATGGAGTCTCGATTACATGAAAGAGTTGAAAGGTGAATTTCCCGATTTGCCGGTAATCGTGCTGAGTGTCTACCCGGAAGAACACTTTGCCATGCGTTATATCAAGGCAGGCGCTTCCGGTTATGTTACCAAGGAAAGCCCGCTGGAGATTTTAGAGCAGGCCGTACGCAAGGTGGCTGCAGGGGGGCGGTTTTTGAGCCCTGAGTTTATGGAGAAAATGGCTTTTAATTTTTCCAGCAGCGTGAAACAACCGCATGAATCACTTTCCAATCGGGAGTTTCAGGTTTATCGTCTGCTGGTTTCCGGGGTCTCACTGACGGCAATCGCCGAGAAACTCTTTTTGAGTGTGAAAACCGTCAGCACGCATCGCAGCCGCATTCTGCAAAAAATGAAAATGGAAACCAACGCCGAACTCATTCAATATGCAATCTTTAATAAGTTGATTTAATTCAGAAATCGTTTGAAAATAACCTCCAACACAACATCTCCGCTGCCCCCTCCCCCTCTTTTTATATTGCACAAGATTTGACTATTGGAATCATGAGAGTTAGGCGTTTTTCTGATAGTCGATCGGGTTTGTTCTGTCTGGAAAAGCAGGTATCTCTTATACGACAATAAGGCTTGTCTGATTTCCCTTCTTGCCCGGATTGTCTAAACTCCCATCAACTATAAAAGCTTTTATTTCTTTACACTTGGAATTTTTTTATGCGGCTCCAAAACTTAATCAGAGCTGGGACTTGCCCTCCCTTCCTTGCCTGGTGGCAGGGACTCTGATTAAGTTTTGGAGCTTTTTTTTGTTTTTTTGTTAAATCATCGAATCTAAATTGCGTGAAATTTTAGAGAAGAGGATTGACGAAAATGGAGGGGTGCCCTGAGGCACCAGGTTAGATGCTTGGGAAGTAACGGGGTTGGTTGGATTTCAACCTTCCCTGAATAGACTCACGTTGAAGCCATAATTTTAAGGAGGTTTCTAGTATGAGGTTAAATAGAAGGAAATTCTTGCAGGTGAGCGCTGGTGTAGCGACAGCTATGGCGTTATCAAGCAAGAA
>JAQCGX010000029.1 GCA_027619975.1 Nitrospinota bacterium | reverse complement strand
ATATCCACTTATGCAAAGCTCTTCTTTGCAAGGAGGGGTTAGGGGAGGTTATAAAAAAACTACCTTTAAATACCCCGCCCCTTGGGGCGGGGATCATTTATTTGAGTACGGAGAACTTGACCTTCCCTAAGAATGAGCGGATAGGTAGTTATGGGGAATTGGAGAATACAGATGATGCACTAATAATCCGAATGAATTCTATTGCTGTTTTTACGGTCGGAGCTTTGTTTATTGTAATCGCTAGTAATTTCAAGGGATAAGCAGGAGGGTTCCTGGAAAGTGGAAATCGAAAGCCTGGTACTTCGTGGCTCGTTTTTTTGTTGCAGATATTGACAGCTTCAGATTGAGGGCACAGACTGATTGTAGGAAATAGTTTTTGGGGTGTACTTGTAGTGGTTCTCCGGTGGTGCCAGAGCGCCCTTGTTTTAAAAGCTGAGGTGGGGATTCCTGCCTTAACCGGCGATGCGGCTGGTTGCATTTGGACGCTCTGGTTTTTTATTGGTTTTCGGATTGGTGGGGCTGGTGTGGGACAAACAGAGGCTTTAACGAAACAAGGGGTTAACCTTTTCAGGCTAACCCCTTGTTTTATTTGGTAGCGGGGGCCAGATTTGAACTGACGACCTTTGGGTTATGAGCCCAACGAGCTACCGGACTGCTCCACCCCGCAACATTTTTTAATTACTGGCAAAAAATAAACGCCTGAACGACCTATTATAACAATAGTATGGTCGTTGTCAAGCAACCTTGCCTTCCAAGTGATCTAAAAAGAAAACACTAAAAGCTTGGATGAGATTCCCAAACCATTCCTGGGAATATGGCTATCGAGAGCACAACTCAGGGGGGAAAAGCGGACTCGCCACTTTCAGGCAATAAAAACTAAAATAAAAAGCGGCTTATATGGTTTATTGTGCCACACAAGCCGCTATAAAGTCAAAGTTAAAGATTAGCGTTTTTGCGATCAGGATTTCTGAACAATGAGGTTTCATTGGTCAGATCTTCCAAACCTGGAAATGAATCGTCTGGATGAATTTTCTTGGCTTTCTCCAGCAGTTCTTCTTCTGATTCCCGGTTATCTTCATCAGGGATACAGCAGTCTACGGGACAAACTTCCTGACAAGCCTCTTCCCCATGAAAGCCAACGCATTCTGTGCAAAGGTCTGCTTCGATTTCGTAGAAATCCTCACCCTCGCTGATGGCTCCATTGGGACACTCAGGTTCACAAACGCCACAGTTGATACATTCTTCAGTGATTAATGTTGCCATGTTCCTTTTCCTTCTCTCTAAAATGGTTATTCCAGAAAATGGTACAAAACCTTACTAAAACCGTATTGGGTTGTAAATGTTTTTTTTTAACAGAATGGGAAATAGGCGTAAGTCCTTGCTAGTTCCCATAGATCCCGCCCACTTTTGCAAGCGAGACCATAAGCTATATAGGCAAATAATTTACAAGTCAAGAAATTTTTAAAATATCCGGCCTCGTTTTCCCCGCTCATTTTCCATACTAAGGAAGGCGTTATTTTAGGGTCTATTTTCAATGGGATAAGAGAAAAGAATTGGGTGGATATTCGCTGTTAATTATCAGGTTTAATTTGCTATTATTGTTCCTGAATGAATATTAAACGAATTCTCATATATTTGCCACTGGGATTGATCCTGTTTCTGGTGCAATCGTTTTTCTGGGTCCCTACCTATGATAAACAGGCTGTGGGCAATCCGGATCGCCTGGTCAAATATATCCACGGTTCCGCCGCGGATGCGGAAATCCTGAACCCCATTTTGAGTGCCGATACTACCAGCAGTTCTATCACGGATCTGGTGTTCGACGGGCTGATAGATCTGGACGATAAGCTCGAATACCGGCCGCGCCTTGCCTCCTCATGGACGCAATATGAGGAAGCGTATCTGGTGATCGACCCTTCACATGCAAAAAAAAATGACCTGAAAGCCCCCTCAGGCATGGACGAGTGGGGGCGGTGGATTCAGGAATCTTTAAAGTCCAATGATGTATGGACGCAAAACCTGCGTTCTGTGGAGATGGTTCCGGGGAAAACTGTGAAGGGGCAAATCAGCCTTTCGCTTCTGGATGACGCAGGGAGCCCACTCATAAAGGACGGCCAGCCCACCACTCAAAAAGTGGAATATGATTTGCAACAACCGGATCGCATCAAATTCACCCTGTACCGCATCGATCAGGATTTTTTTACCCCAGTAAAGAAATTGTTGGGAGAGGAATACTTTCAAAGCTTTCCTTACGAACACTATATACATGCTGTTTCTCCCTCGGGGCGGAAGCCTCTAGCGTCTAATTATGCTGAAATTCTTCCCCTGACTGAGCACAATCCGATCATTGTATTCAACCTCAGGAAGGGTGCCCAGTTTCATGATGGGCATACATTTGATTCTGGGGATGTTTTGTTCACCTATCAGGCGATCATGAATCCGAAAAACGTCTCTCCCCGGACGTCCGACTACGAGCCCATCAAATCGGTCGAGCCTGTAGGACCGCATCAGGTCAAGATCGTTTACAAACGCCTGTTTTCTCCGGCCATCAACTCCTGGTTCATGGGAATCCTGCCGGAGCATCTGCTGAATGATGCGGCACTAAATAAAGAAGCGGAAGAAAGAGGGCTGGAATCCCTCACCATCCGCGACAGCCAATTCAACCGCTATCCGATCGGAACCGGGCCATTCATATTTAAAGAATGGCAATCCGACGAATTGATCCGCGTGGTGCGGAATGAAACGTATTGGGATTCTCCTCCCGAATATCACGAATATGTGATGCGCGTCGTTCCCGATGCCTTGACGCAAGAGATGGAATTTTATGCCGGAGCGGTGGATAACTATTCTGTTCAGCCACATCAGGTCGCCCGGTTTAAAACGGATGAAAAATACCAGAGTTTTTCCAGTGTCGGCTATTTTTATTCCTATATTGGCTATAACGAGAGAAACCCGCTTTTTAAATCGGCGGAAGTGCGCCGCGCCCTGGGGATGGCGATCGATGTGGAGCAGATCATTAAATATGTCCTTTATGGAGAGGGCGAACGCGTTACAGGACCGTACCCAAAAATAACCGACTGGTACGACCCTTCGATACAACCCCTGCCTTATGATCCGGAAGGCGCCTTGAAGATTCTAAACGGCCTTGGCTGGCGCAAAAACGACGATGGATTTTTAGAGAAGGATGGCAAGATTTTCGAGTTCAACCTGATCACCAACTCGGGAAATCCCATCCGCAAGAATATTTTGACCATCGCGCAGAACAGTTGGCGCAAACTGGGAATCAAATGCAACACCCAGCTTTTTGAATGGGCGGTGTTCTTGAAGGATTTCGTCAACACATTTAAATACGATGCCCTGGTTCTGGGGTGGAGCATGGGGATCGATCCCGACTTGTTTCAGATCTGGCACTCGAGTCAGGCAGGGCCCAAACAGCTCAATTTTGTCGGCTATGAAAACCCCGACGTGGACCGGTTGATCGTTCGCATTCGCAAGGAATACGACAAGGCGAAGCAAAAACGCATGGCCCACGAACTGCATCGGCAAATCGCTAAGGACCAGCCGTACACGTTTCTATACGTGGCGAAATCCACCCAGTTGCTGGACAAAAAAATCGTCATTGTGGAGCGCCAGCCCGACGGGTCGGAAAAATACACCAAAATTTACCCGACCAAGGATGGAAGGGTCAATTATTACTTTAACAAGTGGAAGAAACTAGGAAAAGTGCCTCAGTTCGCGGAGGCGGGGTGACCAGGCTCCGGCCTGGACCGCGTGGTGCGGCAGACGTTCACTTTGCTCCCGAGCCGTAAAGAAAGATTCTTCCCTTCCCCCTTGGGGGTGAGACCTTATCGTAACTCGTCTTTGCGAGAAGCCAACGGCGACGAAGCCGTGATAATATTCCTAAGTTTTCGTGCCCCGCAGGGGTAAATCCAGAGACTCTGGATCGCCGCGCCGCTTTGCGACTCGCGATGACGTATCGGACAGGCTAAGGGTAATCTCCATGAGGATTTTTTGACTTATGGGCACCTCTAAAAATTGACTAAATGCTCCTAATCGTCAATTTAAGGAGATGGTTTTGTTTTAGTGGGACAGGCGACCTACCCTTAAAGGTTATACGGAAGTGCGGAATTTAATTCCGCCTTTCCAGCCTGTCCGCACGGGCTGGAAAGCCCATGCCACTGATACAAGAAATCCTTGTACAATGTTCGATTTCCTGTAATAAACTAATTTTTAGAGATGCCTTTATGCAAAGCTCTCCTTGAGGGAGGGACTTTCGGAGAAAGCCATTAGCCCTCTCCCTCAGGGAGAGGGTTGGGTGAGGGTGGGTGTTGAGTTTTTTCCGTGTTTTTCGGAGCTATCATTTGAAAATAATCAGGACTTTGTCTGATAGCCACTGTCAGATTTCGAATGCGGTCACTCGGGACTTGAGAACATCACAACCGAATTTTTCTAGTTTGAATTTTCTTCAATAGAATTTTCGATTTTTCCTTGTTGGCTAATTCGATTAATTATTGCTTCTTGTAATTGATCGTCAAAAACATTGATTCCTTGTTCAGAGCATCCTGATATTTTCCATTCATAGCCTGCAAACAAATTTTTTCCTGCACACAATATTTTAACTTCGTTGATTGCTTCTTCTAAGGTTGAGGATTTTAATTGGACTTCTAAATCTGTTTCTACAGAGATGTGAGCGATGTTCAATTCGTAATGGGCTTTGAATCCATCCCAGAAAATACTTTCCTGAGTTTCTTCCTGCTCGATTCGTTCTATGATGTCATCACGTAGTTTCTCACTGAAATCATGGATGCCACCTTCGGCGCATCCTTCGATTTTCCACTCGTAGCTTTCAAACAATTTTTTACTATCCAACATTTTTTCGACTTCTTTATTTGCTTCCTCCTTTGTTGTTCTCGATTTCAACTTGACCTCGAGATTTGTATATACAGCCACGTGGCTTACTTTTAATTTATAGTCTGGTTTAAGTCCCATTGTTCTGTTTTCTCCTATATTCAACACCGATCAATTGATTCTGTCGAATATTCAATCCGACCGAAAAAATCTGATAGTGGGTTTATTATCAGAGATA
This sequence comes from Nitrospinota bacterium, assembly GCA_027619975.1. Lineage (NCBI taxonomy): Bacteria > Pseudomonadati > Nitrospinota > Nitrospinota bacterium. Next base: position 38,539 of record JAQCGX010000029.1, on the reverse strand, counting down.
AGCTCCGATCAACTTTGTTCCGTTTTCGTTTGAATATATGTAACGTTTGAAAGGTACACAAACGGAACACAAGGCTAAGAAGGCAAGCTTAAAATTATCGCGTCGTTTTCTATCTTTACCGGATAAGTGTCTACATAACACCCATCATCACACCTGTCGACAGAAATACATTCTCCACTGGTGACATCAAATTGCCAATCGTGAGCGGGGCAGGTCACTAGTTTTCCATTCAATTTGCCGCTTCCCAAAGAAGCTCCAACGTGCGGGCATGCATCGTCAAAAGCAAAAAGTTCACCATCAATACTAAACATCGCTATTTTCTGCCCATTGATGGTAAATATTTTGCCGTGCCCATCGTAAACATGGTGCCATTTCCCTAAATTATGCTCGGTCATAAATCCCTCATTCTAAAAAGATACGGGCATCTCACGGATCAAACGAGGAGAGAAGCGATCTTAAAATTCGACCGAGGGTACGCAAACGGTACACAAGCAGAATGTCGAGTTTATTAACTCGTTGATTTTAAATAGACCCAATGGGAATCAAACCCCTGTTGTTACCCCTACGGGGCATGAAGACAAATGCAAAAATATAACGCCGACGTGAGAGGCCAGCAAAACTCACGTCAACAACCGTCCAAGATCGGGCGGATAACCTGCTAACCTACCTGAGATTAATATCTTACAGAGATGAGAATAAATTGCGAATAGGGCAGGGTGCGTTTAAAAAGTCCTGCAATAGTCCCGCAGTGTTCCTTTATGTTTTTGGAGAGTAATTTCTTATAAAGGATTTATATTTCGACGGATTAGGGGGCGATATAAGTGCTATTTCGTAATACCGCACTTTAGTACCCGTTTGAGGCATACTTGTTGTTCAAATTAACTACGGAAGTAGGAATGATCGCCTTTGGCGGCGGTAGCGGTCTTTCGGGATGCGAGAACGTCTGAAACTGTCTGTCAGAGCGGATGCCGGCTAATATATGTCCTTCCCTAAAAAATCCGTCTCCGTAAATAAATCTCAACCGTGTTCTGGGCGTTGCTGGCGACGGCGACGTCCATCATGCCATCGTCATTGTAGTCGCCGCTGGTGATAGCCAGGGGAGTTCCTCCGGCGACGACATAATCCCTGGTCGGGAATTTGAAATGTCCATTGGCGTTGCGGATGATCAGGGAGAAGGTGCTGCTCCGCGAATTAGCGACTGCCACATCTACATAGTCGTCATCGTTAAAATGCTCCGCCACTAAAGAGAAGGGCCCCCCTCCACCTGAGAAAGTGATTTCTTTTTGAAATGTCCCATCGCCGTTGGAGTAAAATAGAAACATATTATCTCCCCTGCTGGAAGCGCAAACAATGTCCGCCAGGCCATCGTTGTTCATATCTTTTTTGATGAGGACCACAGGCATTAAGCCTTCACCGAGAAGGAACGGTTTGCTGAAGGTGCCGTCCCCTTTGCCCCAGAAGATTCGGATGGCGCTGGATTGTGAACTGCTGGCCGCAAGTGCAATGTCGGGAATGCCGTCGCCGTTAAAATCGTGGGTCAGTCCGGAAAACGACCGCGATCCCGTAGGATAGGTTTCTTTTTTATGGAAGTAACCATTGCCCTTTCCCAGATGGACTTCCATTTTGTCAAAAGTCAGGGTGACAATAATGTCAACATGCCCATCTTTATTGAAATCACCAGGAATCAAAGCCAGTGGAACGCGGCCCGTAGAATGCTTGCGTGGAAACTGGAAAGAACTGTTCCCTTTCCCTAAAATGGTGACAAAGTGATCGGACCGTCTGGAATTGACCACAATGTCGGGCAGCCCATCGTTATTTAAATCTGCCGATGCGAGATAAGTTGGTTCCATCGGAACAGCGATATTTAGAGGGGCTCGGAAAGTTCCGTCCCCCTTTCCAAAAAGGACGGAGAGTGTGCTGTTTTTTGCATTGGCGGAGACGATATCTGCTTCTCCGTCCTGGTTGAGGTCCAGAGTCAGCAGGTGGGAGGGCCCTTGCCCCACCGGAATCGTATTGAATTTATAAAAAAAGTCGGGAGGCGGGGAGGGCAGTTTGACATCGCAACCTGCAAGTGCAATGGAAATCAGCAAGTAGTACCCGGTAAGGCACAAGTAGCAGTTCTTTTCTTTTAAAGCAGGGAGCATCAATTTATCTCGCTATTTTAACGCATTTTGGGGTGAGTGTTCACCTTTCATGAATTCCCTTGATTTTACAGGGTTCCTATGTAAAAATTACAAAAATTTCTTATTTATTAACCCCCTCGCTCTAACTTTGCGAAGTTAGGGCTGAATTTACCCGTGAGGAGGTAAGCTTGCGTCCCTACCAAAGTGTTCTAATACTCAAACCTGATTTTGATGAACCTCAGATTGACGAATCCCTCGTAAAAATTACCGGATTAATTGAAAGTCATGGCGGCGCTGTCCTGAAAGTCGATAAATGGGGCAAAAAGCGTTTGGCATATAAGGTCAAGAAAAACAGGTTTGGCTATTACCTCAATATTTACCATACCTGTGAGAATGAGCAACTGTCCTCTCTTGAAGCAAAATACAAGCTCTACGATGCCATTATAAAATTTATGGTGCTCCGCCTGGACGATAAGGAATTGGAGCGGGCCATCAAACAAGATGTGCCAACAGAAGATGGCGGTGATGCAGATATTGCTGTGGATGAAAGCGATGATGTATCAGTGGAGCAGGAAGAAGCCGAAAATTCTTAAGTTGATTACAGTCCACGATTCCAATATCTAACGGGGTTTTAAATGGCGTCATTCAATAAAGTGCTACTCATGGGCAATTTGACCCGTGACCCGGAGCTTCGTTATACCGCGAGTGGGGCGGCGGTTGCCAGTTTTGGTCTGGCGGTAAACCGGAAATACAAAGCCGGGGACGAATGGAAAGAGGAAGTCTGCTTTGTGGACATTACGGTGTGGGCCAAGCAGGCGGAAAACTGTGCAGAGTACCTGCATAAAGGCAGTCCGGTATTTGTGGAAGGGCGGCTCAACTATCAATCCTGGGAATCCGATACAGGGCAAAAACGCAACAAGCTGGAAGTGGTTGCAAGTACCATCCAATTCCTGGGCCGTCCAGGTGATAAGGGTGTCGGGTCGGATGCATCGGGAGGGGAGCAATTCTCTTCAGGTGGCGGGGATGATATTCCGTTTTAAATCCCACAAGTGGGTTTAATACCCCATAGCCTGCTACGGCTTTTAAAAAGAAAATTCTTGTCGGAGTTTCCGTCCGCTTGCGCCGGGGTCGTTTATATAATTTTAATATAATTCTTAATCGAGTGAATAATAATGTCAACTGTAAGTTCGAATACAAGAAAACGTTCTTTTTTTTCTAACAAGATCTGCCGGTTTTGCGCGGACAAGGCAGAATACGTTGCTTTTGACGATATAAAGGCTTTGAAGCCGTTGATATCCGAAAGAGGGAAAATCGTCCCTTCAAGGATTTCCGGGAACTGTGCCGGTCATCAGAGGCAATTGACCAAAGCTATCAAGCGGGCAAGAAATATTGCCTTATTGCCCTTTGCTGTAGAATATTAAACCTTGTTGGATAATTCCCAGCTCAAAGAGCTTCTTTTACCTGCAGCTCTGGTTTTTGGGGTTACTTTAGCGGTACTCATTTTCCCACCCATGGCAGCTTTGGTGGGAATGGTGGCTCCCGCTCCGCTTCTGTTTGTCTATTTGCAACGGGGGCAGGTTGTAGGGTTGGTTTTAATGGGCTTGGTGTTTGCGGTCCTTTTTGCCACGCTGGGTGCCGGGCAAGCTTTACTGTTTGTGGCTGAGTACGTGGTCATGGCGACCATCATGGCGGAAACCATTAAAGCCCAGTTGACGATGGATAAGTGCATCTTTCTAAGTGCCCTGGGTTCCATGACGCTGGCTACTTTTTTGATGTTTGTGCTATTTGCCGATCGGGAAAATTCGCTGACAGATTTTTTCCAGGTCCAGATCATGCAACATTTTGATCAATCCATGGAAACGTTCAAGTCCATGGGTGAAAAGCAGGTCGATCTGGATGCCATGAAAGAATTTTTTGAGCAATCATCACGGACCTTTGCCTCAGCCTATCCAGCCTTTATTATGGTGGGTTCCCTGATCACTGCGACCGTTAATTATTTTCTGGTTCGCATGGTGTGGATGAAATTTTACGGGGACACCTTGTTTCGCAAGGAAAAGTTGTCCGAGCTGGTTTTGCCGGATTTTCTGATATGGGGATTGATCCTGTCAGCCGGGTCTCTTTTCTTTATAGAGACTCCCGTAGGTATGGTGGGGATGAACCTGTTTGCCATGGCAATGCTGGTTTACCTGTTTCAAGGCCTGGCGATTCTGGTTCATATTCTGGAAAGTAAAGGGGTTCCTAAATTTCTATGGGGCCTGGTATTTTTTATTATAATAATTCAACCCATCTTGATGGGACTATTGATTGGGTTGGGTATTTTTGATATTTGGGTGGATTTTCGAAAAATAAAACAAAAACAAACCGAACATTTAGAACAATAATTCGTTTCTCATAAAGGGAGTGAAAAGAAGAGCATGAAGTTACTATTAAAAGATGATGTTGAAGGGCTTGGGTTTTGCGGCGATGAAGTGACTGTCCGCGATGGATATGGGCGAAACTATCTGGTTCCTCAGGGAAAGGCCATTTTAGCCAACCCTAAAAATTTAAAACAGTTCAACCATCAGAAGATGATTGTGCAGGGGAAAGTTAAGAAGATCGTCAACGCCGCTACTGCTCTTGCCGAGCAAATTTCCAAAGTGACTTGCATCATTAAAAAGAAGGTTGGAGAGCAAGGGAAACTTTTCGGTTCCGTGACCAATCAGGAGATTGCAGAGTTCCTGCGTAAAAATGGCATTGAAGTGGACAAACGAAAAATTCACCCTGCAGAGCCCATCCGAACTCTTGGCGATTTTGTGGTGCCTCTCAAACTGCATACAGAAGTAACCGCCGAAATTAAGGTTTCCGTCATTCCGGACAAGGAACCGGCGAAAGAAGCAGCCGCAGTGCCTGAAGAAGCGAAGCAGGAAGAGCAGACGGAAGAAGCGTAAAGGGCACCTCTAAAAATTAGTTTTTAAAAGAGAATCGAACATTGTAAAGAGTTTCTTAAATCAGTGCCACTATAACAAAGACACCTCTTTGAATTGACGACATAAGAACATTTAGTCAATTTTTAGAGATGCCCTAAAGTATGAAAAAAACAAAAACCAATGGATATCGGAAATCCTTCTAAATGAGTCTGGTCTCATTCTAACCGCTCCAAAGTGTTTTGATGAAACTCCATTGAGTCACTTCCAAACCCGGAAACTCCGTTTATGACTCAAGCGGTCACAGATATATCATTGAGCAAACTGCCTCCTTATAATTTGGATGCAGAGCATAGCATCCTGGGGGCTTGTCTCAAGTCAGTCGAAGCGGTTGCCAAATCGCTGGAGGTTGTGACTGCGGAAGACTTTTATAAATCCAGTAACCAGAAAATATATCTGGCAATACAGGATTTGTTTGAGGCCAACGAGCCTATTGATGTTCTGACCGTTGCAGAGAAACTCCGGAAAAAAAATGAACTGGAGGCTGTCGGGGGCATTGATACCCTGGATTTTATCGAAGGTTTCGTTCCCACCGCTCAGGCGGCCATACATCACGCCGGTATCGTCCGCGAGAAAAAAATTCTCCGCGATCTGATTGAAACCGCCACCGAAATTGTCACCAGCAGTTACGGGGGGGGGGGTGATGTTGATCTCATTCTGGACCGGGCCGAAAGTGCAATTTTCCAAATTTCTGAAAGAAAAGTAAAAAGGAATTTTCACAGTCTCAGGGACGTTGTAAAAGAAAACTTTGTTTCCATAGAGAAGTTGTTTGAGTCCCCGGGGATGGTAACGGGGGTTGAGACTGGATTCACGGACCTGGATAACATGACGGCCGGGTTACAGCCCTCCGATTTGATCATTCTTGCGGCGCGTCCCAGTATGGGAAAGACCAGTCTGGCTTTGGACATCGCCCGTTTTGCCGCGTTGCATGGGAAAGTGCCGACCGCTTTTTTCAGTCTGGAAATGTCGAAAGAACAGTTGGGTATGCGCATGCTCTGTGCCGAGGCCAGGGTCAACTCCTCCAAGCTCCGCACCGGATACATCGCAAAAAGTGACTGGCCAAAACTGACAGCGGCGGCTGGGCGGCTGTCTGAAGCTAAATTGTTTATTGATGACAGTCCCGCCCTGAGCTCCCTGGATGTCCGTACCCGCACGCGTCGTCTGGCGGCGGAACACGATATAGGGTTGATCATTATCGACTACCTGCAATTGATGCAGGGTCGCGGGAAAACCGAGAGTCGACAATTGGAAGTTTCGGAAATCTCGCGCGGGCTCAAAGGTCTGGCTAAGGAAATCAATGTCCCTATTATAGCGTTATCGCAGTTGAGCCGGGCGGTTGAAAGCCGGACGGATAAGCGGCCCTTGCTATCTGACCTGCGTGAATCCGGGGCCATCGAGCAGGATGCGGATGTGGTGGCCTTCATTTACAGGGATGAGGTCTATAACCCTGATGGCGCCGATGCGGGAGTCGCAGAAATACTGATTCGCAAACAACGAAACGGACCCATAGGCGAAGTCAAACTGCATTTTGAGCATGAATATACCCGTTTTTATAATTTTTCCGATCAGAAATCTTCTTCTGGGTCTGACGAAGAATCCCCGTTTTGAATGGGTAAACAGGTAAAGAAGTGAATAGAGTCATTGAGAAAAAAAGCGCTGCAATTTTTATCGCTGTTTATTTTCTTTTTTCCTCCCAGATGGGGGCGGCACAGAATTCTTCACATCCTTCTACGCTTTCTCTTTCTCCGAAACAGAAAGCCGAGTTTTTACTCAATCGTCAACAATTTGACGAGGCGTTAAGCGCCTATCAATTGCTTCTGCGGGAGAGTGGTGATGATAGTTACCTATTTCGGGGGCTGGTCAGGGCCTATGAAGGATCTCAGCGAATAAAGGAGGCGGAGGCCTTTATTATGGATTATTTGTCCAGCCATCCCCGCTCCTCGGCGGGACAGTATGGGTTGGGGTATTACTACTATATTCAGGAGGATGACCCCAAAGCTCAGGAGAACTTCGAAAAGGCAATCCTGTTAAATCAAAAAAACGCCCTGGCCTGGAATAACTTGGGAGCGTCGCTATCGCGCACAAAATCATACACTTTCGCAGTGGAGAAGGTGAAGCGGGCGATCCAGCTTGATCCATCTAACTCTATGTTTTACAATAACTTGAGTCTAATTTATAGGGATATGGGTGAAACTGGCCTGTTTTTTGCGGATTACAGAGAATATGTCAGGGACGGACCGAAACTCGTAGCGCAGGGTTATGGCCGAGTCATCGCTAAAACCCTGCGTCAGGCGGCATTCAAGTATTTTTCCGAGGGAAACTTCGATGGGACCATTAAAAAGTTTTCAGAAGCCTCAGAGATATACAAGGAAATAGATCATCAACCGGGTTTGGTTGCGACTTATTTCGGTCTTGGTATACTTTATGAAGAGAACGGGGATATGGCAATGGCTCAAAAGTATTTCCAAAAGGTCTTGTTAATCAACCCGAATCATATTCAGGCTCGACAGAAAGTGAGATAATTCAAAAGTTTAACAGGGTATTTTTCGAGATTTTATGGGTTTAATGCCCTGAATTTTATAAAAAATATAACGAAATTTTAAATAATTTATATTAAATTATAATTTTTTCAAAAGAAGTTGGAAAATAATTAACTGTTGACAACAAAAGGGTTCAAAGTTAGGATTCAGATAGTTGTGGGCTTTTTTGTGAGACACTAGAGGAGGCTGGGGTGAAAAAAGAAGATATTACCCTGATGATATTTCCAGGCACATCAGGATCTCCGAAAAAAATCAGCGTGTCGAAACGATTTGTTCGATTAGGGATAATTTTATCTCTGGTCGTGATTTTAGGGGTCACCGGGTCCTCAATATACTTTACAAAACAATATATCCAGTTGGTTGATGAAAGAGCGGAAGTCTCAGAGCTGAGGCGTGAGTCTAAAATTCATAAAATTCAGGTGGATAAACTGGGTCAGCAGGTTAAGGAGTTTTCCACTGAGATGTCGCGCCTGGAACGGTTTGCGAATAAATTAAGGGTGATTACAGACATTGGTGAATCTCCTGCACCCGTCGAGAAAGACTGGGGAGTTGGGGGGCCATACGGGCTGAGTACTCAAAGTTTTTCTACTTCCCTGGAACGGGAGGCGATTGCCATGGTAGAGCGGTTGGCTGGCAATTTGGAACAGTTGGATCAGCAGGCCAGGGTGCAGGTCGTCAGTTTTCAACAATTGGATGAATTTTTTAAGAACCAGAAATCCCTGTTATCTTCCACCCCGTCTATCTGGCCTACCAGAGGCTGGGTGACATCGGGGTTTGGCATGAGAAAATCTCCCTTCACCGGATTAAATGAAACTCATGAGGGATGGGACATCGGCGCCCGGATGGGATCGCAGATTAGAACGACCGCTGATGGTGTCGTGGTTGTCGCTGGCAGAAAATCAGGATACGGGAAAATGGTAGAAATTGATCATGGATATGGAATTTCCACGCGTTACGGTCATAACTCGAAGAACCTTGTAGAGGTTGGAGACCGGGTGAAGCGTGGAGCGTTGATTGGTATGGTTGGAAGTACTGGACGAAGCACAGGCCCTCACCTCCATTACGAGGTCCTTCTGAACGGCGTTCCCGTAAATCCAAAAAACTACATTTTTGAAGAATGATTGAATTCGCCGGGCCTGTCCTCCCTTGATATTTTTCCCGGCGACCCCAAAAAACCTGTTTCCTTAAGCTTGGATGGAATCGGGTTTTCGTGGTATTCTACCCGAAGGTACGGGTCCTCACCTTGCCTGAGTCCGTTTTACTTCTCATTGAGACATCCAAAAAAAACATTATAAGATACCCAGTTTAGTGATACGTAGCGCTGGCGAGCGACAGGATGAATTCCAGCTTGAGCCTTGGGTCTTTTAGGAGAGTTAATCTAGTATATGGTTTTTAATCTAATTCAAAAACTTGTTGGCACCAGAAATAACCGCGAACTGAAACGGATCCAGAAATATGTGGATCAGGTCAACGGTTTGGAAGATCAGGTCAAAGCTTTGGCTGACGACGCTCTAAAGGCTAAAACTGCTGAGTTCATGGAGAAATTCCAGCAAGGGGTATCTCTTGATGAAATTCTTCCAGAAGCCTTTGCCGTGGTTCGGGAGGCCAGTCAAAGAACCCTGGGAATGCGCCATTTTGATGTCCAGTTGATAGGCGGAGTGGTCCTTCATGAAGGTAAAATTGCCGAAATGAAGACTGGTGAAGGCAAGACGCTCATGGCGACGCTCCCTGTTTATTTAAATGCCATATCGGGTAAAGGCGTTCATGTCGTCACCGTGAATGATTATCTCGCGAGGCGCGATTGTGAGTGGATGGGGACTGTTTACAAATTTCTCGGTCTTTCGGTGGGCACCATTTATCACGATATGCCGGAAGCCGAACGCAAGCAGGCGTATGAGTCTGATGTGACCTACGGCACCAATAACGAATTTGGTTTCGATTATCTTCGGGACAATATGAAATTTTCCGAAGAACAGTTTGTTCAGCGTCCTCTTTACTTCGCCATTGTCGATGAAGTGGACAGCATATTGATTGATGAGTCCAGGACTCCCCTGATAATTTCCGGCCCGGCGGAAGAGTCCACCGAAAAGTATTACGAAGTGAATCAGGTCATTCCCAAGTTGCAAAAGGATAAGCATTATCAGTTGGAGGAGAAGAGCAAGTCATCCACTCTGACCGAAGAGGGTATCGTCTATTTGGAAGGTTTGCTGAAAATAGAAAACCTGTATGATCCTGCAAATATAGAGATGCTCCACTGTGCCCAGCAAGCTTTGAAAGCCCATACAGCTTTTAGAAATGAAGTTGATTATGTGGTTAACGACGGTCAGGTGGTGATCATTGATGAATTTACGGGAAGGATGATGACCGGTCGCCGTTACAGTGATGGATTGCATCAGGCGCTTGAGGCCAAGGAAGGGGTGAAAATAGAAAATGAGAATCAGACCCTGGCCAGCATCACTTTTCAGAATTATTTCCGCATGTATGAAAAACTATCGGGCATGACCGGAACGGCGGATACGGAAGCGCAGGAATTCAGTTCCATTTACAAGCTGGAAGTCGTTGTGGTTCCCACCAACCAGCCGATGATCCGGGAAGATTACCCCGATGTCATTTACCGGACGGAACAGGAAAAATTTGAGGCGATCATTGATGAGATTCGGGAACTGAATGCCGAAGGGAGACCGGTTCTGGTGGGCACAATTTCCATTGAACGATCGGAACGGTTGAGCCGGTTTCTGAAAAAATACGGTATCAAGCACAACGTTCTCAATGCCAAACATCATGCAAAGGAAGCGGAGATCATTGCCGAAGCCGGTCAAAAGGGAGCGGTGACCATTGCCACCAACATGGCGGGCCGGGGAACGGATATCGTTCTGGGCGAGGGTGTTCCGGAGCTGGGAGGATTGCATATCCTGGGAACGGAACGTCACGAAAGCAGGCGCATCGATAACCAGCTTCGCGGGCGGTCAGGAAGGCAGGGAGATAAAGGCTCTTCCCGATTTTATTTATCCCTTGAGGATGATTTGCTACGCATATTTGGTTCGGACCGGGTGTCAGGACTCATGGCCAAATTGGGCATGGAGAATGGACAACCTATTGAACACAGCATGGTCAGTAAAGCGGTGGCCAACGCTCAGAGGAAGGTGGAATCTCACAATTTCGATATCCGTAAGCATATTCTGGAATATGACGACGTGATGAACCGGCAACGGGAGGTGTTTTACGCGTTACGCCGAGATATCATCACCGGAGAGAATCAAAAAGAAATCCTCCTTGATATGGCCGATGAATCGATTGACAACGCCCTAGGTACCATTGCTCATGAAAAAATTTATCCGGAAGAATGGGATATTTCTGCGCTCAATGAAATATTGGAACGGCAGTTTTCCTTAGGCGTGGAAAAAATCAGCGACGAAGAGATAGAAATCAATGGTAAGACGCGGCTTCCTCTGGAGCATTGCAACCGTGAAAAACTTCACGATGCGATCATGGAAACCGTGACCGAAACCTACAACCATAAAATTGAAGGCATCGAACCTGGCTTCATGCGGCATGTTGAAAAATCAGTCATGTTGCAAGTCGTGGATAATCTCTGGAAAGATCATCTGCTTGGTATGGATCACCTCAAGGAAGGCATTGGGTTGCGAGGATACGCGCAAAAGAATCCTTTGACGGAATACAAAAAAGAAGGGTTCGAGATGTTCCGGTCTATGATGAACCGTATTCAGGAAGAGGTGACGGAATATCTTTTTAAAATCCGAATCGAGAAAGAGGCGGAGCTACCTCCCGAAAAAAGTTTTAACCGCCAACCTAAAATGGTGGAGCATAGGGGGACCCTTGAGGAGGAATCAAAACCAGCAACGGTTCACAGAGATGAAAACAAGGTCGGAAGAAATGACCCGTGTCCTTGCGGAAGCGGGAAAAAATATAAAAAATGCCACGGCAAATGATTTGCCGGAAATGGATCAAAGTTTTTCAGCGGACTCTTTGCATTCGATACATAATGTAGTCAACGGGAGAATTTGCAGGCGTTTTGAGCTGATTTTTTTGTCGCAACTTTCGCAAATTCCATAAGACCCTTCCTTAATTTTGATGAGTGCATCATCAATCAGTTTCAATTCCCTTCGATCCCGGCTGGATAATTGAAAGACCATTTCTCTTCCCTCCAGGCTGGAGGCCAGGTCGATCTCATTACTGAATGTGAGTCCCTCCACGTCTCTTTCCAGTGCCTGTGAGGATTCCAGCATTTTCAAAACTTCGGCACGATTCTCAATAAGCTTCTCCCGAATCTTGATGACAACCGGGTCCGCGCTATCAAAGGATTGCCTGACAACTACCTTGGCCTTCTCGACGACTGGTGTGGATTCTTCGGAGACGGTCTCTGTAACGCTTTTCTTTTTTGGAACCGCTTTTTTAGGAGCCGCCTTTTTTTCTTTTTTCTGAACGGTTTTTATCTTTTTTGGGGTGCTATTCTTTAATGGGGCCTTGGTCTTTACCGTTATTCTAGCATTTGGTTTGGCTGGAGTTTTTGCCTTGGTCTTAGATTTAACCCTGGCTTTAATTGGAGTTTTTTCCTTGGTCTTAGTTGGAGATTTGGCCTTGGTCTTGGCGGGTGGTTTCGCCTTTTTCACAGCCGATTTCTTCGGCAGGGCTTTATTTTTTACAGATTTCGCCTTATTTTTGACGGCAACCTTCTTTTTTGTAGTCACAGATTTTTTTCCTACGGGTTTTTTTTTGGCCGCACTTTTTTTCTTAACCACCCCTGAAACCTCCTTTAAGGTTTGGCGATTTTTGGGAAATGTCTCGAAATCCAAGGCGAATACATAGGATCAACAAAGTCCTGTCAATATGAGACTTTATTTAATTTGTACATACGTACGGTATTTTTTAAATAACACTGAGTGTAAATTGTACAAATTTTAACTGGGAATGATAGCACTAGGTATTAAAAAGCACAAGAAATTATTTTCCAGTCTTTTCTGTATCCCGGAATCACGTGGATCCTTTGATAGTTTTAGGATTATCACTATCCCAATTTAAAATCGCTAAGCGACTCTTAAATTTAAAAAAACGGTTGGATCTATTCAACTCATTTTAAATCAATCAACTATGTAATCGACCACGACAGATCCCGAGCACAGCGAGCGTATTAATTTGACGACAGGAAGGTGGTTTTCGTGGCCGATATAGGTATTCAAGCCTTCCTGGTTGTCAAAATGGGTGGTTAAAACCACATCGTAGCTTCTCTCCGATTCGGAATAATCCTTCCCTGCTTCGAGGAACCTGAGAGTCTCAATTTTCCCTTCCATGCCTCTTAGGGCATTTATTACCTGATTCAGATTTTCCGGGGTTTTGTCAGCCAATTTAAACATGACAATGTGTTTGATCATTTGCATCTCCTGAGTGATTTTTTATAAATTACTGGGGGAGGATATCATCTGGAAGGAATATTTGCCATGCGTGCAATGTGCTATATTTGTATTTACGTGTTTGTGTCAACCAAGGGGCAATTTTCAGGAATTCGTCGATGTCATGGTTATGGGGTGCAGGGGTGGGGTTTTTGCGAGGGGGGCCGTTAGGGGCCATCATTGGAGGAACCGCGCAACATTTTTTTAGCAAAAAGGTTTTAAAGAAAATCAACCAGGGGTTGCCCGGCATTGAGGATCAAGGTCTCTTTGTAACCTGCCTGGTGGTGATATTGACTAAAGTCGGTATGGATGGGGGACATTTGTCTCCTGGTCAGATCCATGTCGTCCACAAATTTTTAAAAAAAAACCTCCACTATGAAGCGGAGGAATTTAAATTCATCGACAAGGCGATTGCGGAGACTCTGCGTCTGAATCCGGAGCTGACTCCCTTTATCGACAAGTATAAAACGGCTTCCAAAAACCATTACAATTTTCTTCTTCTGGCACTGTCCTACCAGATGGCTTTGACAGGCGGCTCATTGACGAAAGAAACTCAGGCACTTATCGACCAGGTAGCTCAAAGGCTTGGTTTATCCTATTCGGAGCATGACCGGATCAGGCAAAAATACTCCCTGGGGCCTACGAAGAACCCCTACACCATTCTGGGAGTTGATTATTCCGCCAGGCCTGAGGAAATAAAAAAGGCGTATCGGAATAAAGTTGGACAGTTTCATCCCGACCGCGTGGCTCATCTTGGGGGAAAAGAAGGGGAGGAAGCGCATATGAAATTTCTTGAGATCCAGGCGGCCTTTGAGGAGCTGGAAAAGATTCATGAAATATGATTGGGAGAGAAAGGTCAGCAGGGGAGGGGTTCAGGGTTTTGCTGGCGGCGACAGCTTACGCACGATGATGGATTGGATTTTGCGTTTACTCGCTTCTTTAATGGTGAGGCGATACCCATTGACCACCACCTGTTCCCCCGGATGAGGAACTTTTTCGAGATGGTGGATGGCCAGTCCCGCCAGCGTTTCATAATCTCCCGTTGGTAGCTCCATGTTCAAAGTGTCATTGATGACATTGATTTCCATATCCGCTTCGATAAGGTAACCTCCATCGGCATAATGCTCGTAACCTTTTTCAGGCTTGTCGTACTCGTCCTCGATTTCTCCCACAATTTCTTCCAGCAGGTCTTCTATGGTTACGATTCCGATGCATCCTCCATGTTCGTCAACCACGATGGCCATATGTAATCCCCCCTGCTGAAGTTCCCGCAGAAGGTCGTCGATTTTTTTATTGGGAGGAATGTAGTGGGCGGGACGCACAAGATCCGAGATGGGAGACTCGTCAATGGGTTTATCGATCAGATCAAACGTATTCAAAATCCCAATGAGGTTGTACATCCTGTCATGAAATACAGGGAGCCTGGAAAAGCCCGATTCGTTGGCAATCTCAAGTGTCTCTTTTATGGTTGCCGTGTCTTTGATGGCCGTAATGTGGATGAGGGGAACCATGCACTGTTCCGCATTGATTTCACCAAAATTGAAAATTTTGTGAATCATTTTCCGTTCTGCCGGGCCTAGTTCAACCGCCTGCGAGTCGAGACTCAATACCCGGCGAATCTGATCGCGGCTCAAAGTTTTTTCGGTTTCCTCATTTTTCCCCATAATCATATTGGTAATGAAGGAGGACGTATGGGTAAAAAAGTTGATGGCTGGGGAAAACACAGTGAAAAAGAAATTGAGCGGTTTGACCATTACCAGCATGATGGCGTTCGGTCGATTCTGAAATATCATTTTGGGAACAATTTCTCCCAAAAATAAAATCACTGGAGATAGAACGAGGACGGCGGCCCATTCCCCGGCGTGGCCCAATTGTGAAACCATGAAAGCCGTGAAAATTGCCGAGCTTGTGACCATCGCCAGATTGGTTCCCAATGAAGTCGTGGAAAAGAGTTTTTCAGGAGATTGTAGTAAATCCAATACCGATTGTGCGGCCGAGTTTCCTTCCTCGGCTTTTTGCTGCATGCGGATGCGGTTGATGGAAATCATGGCAATTTCAGAGCCGGAGAAAAAAGCCTCTAAAAGGAGAGCCAGAAATACCAGAATCAATGTCGTTGAGAAATCCATCAGTCAGTCGCTTCCCGATGTTCCTTGCCGTTTTCCAGACCCGCGTTATGAAGCAGGGTGAGGTGGAGCCGCAAAATTCTTGGTCCCTTCATTTTTTCGATCTGGAACTTAAAATTCTCACAGGTTGCCGCTTCTCCCGACCGGGGCACCCGGCCGAAGATTCCGAATACCAGCCCCCCGATAGTATTGTATTGGTCTTCAGGAAGGTTACTTTTAAAATATTGATTGAAATCATGCAGGCTATGGCCTCCCATGAGTTTGTAATTTTCATCGTCCACTTTAATGACTGGCGTCTGATCCATCCGCATTTCACTGTCGATTTCTCCCACCAGTTCTTCGAGAATATCTTCAAGGGTAACCAGCCCGGCGACACTTCCGTATTCATCAAGGACGATGGCCATGTGCCGTTTCATTTTCTTGAAGTCGGCAAGCATTTCCTTGATTTTTTTTGACTTTGGAACGGAAAGGGAAGGGTGAAGGATGCTTTTGATATTGACATTTTCTTTCGGCAAATGCTTGATCTGGTTCAGGCGTTTTGTCAGCAATATGCCAATGATGTTTTCCTGGTTTTCACCGTATACCGGGACGCGGGAATAAAAATTTTTCACGATCTTGGGAATAATTTCATCCAGACTGTCCTGGGTACTAAGGGTGACCATATCAACTTTCGGCGTCATGACTTCTTCAACGGTGGTATCGCTGAACTTTATAAGGTTATGGATCATTTCCTTTTCTTCGGGATCAATCTCGCCTTCACCCACTCCTGTTTGTACCATCGCCCGGAATTCTGCGTCTGTAATGGCGGACCCCATTTCGGACAGGGAGCTGATGCCAAATTTCTGGATCAATGTTTCCGCCAGGCCGGTCAGGAGTTGCTGAGGTGGATGGACAATTTTGTAAAACAACTTCAGGGGATAGGCCGCCATCAGGGCATAAGACTGAGCCAGTTTGATGGACATGCTTTTGGGAACGATATCACCAAAAATCAGAAGTAAAAACGTGCCAACACCGATGGCGATTCCAACGCCCATATTGCCAAACAATCCGATTGCGATGGAAGTGGTGAGGACAGATATCGTTATATTGACAAGTTCATTGCCAATATAAATTGTGATGAGCAGTTCACGAGGTTTGGAGAGGAGGGAGTTCACAAGGGCGCCCGAAAGGCCCTTCTTCTCTTTCATCTCGGTCAACTGGAGAGGATTGAGGGAAAAGAAAGCCGCTTCGCAGGCTGAGAAAAAAGCCGATAGTAGAAAAAGAACTAAAAGAAGCAGAGAGCGGGATAATATCGAGTCGTCCAAAGTGTCTAGTCAGACCTCCAAAAAGCCTGCGCCGGTAGCACCCACTTCATAAAAGCATTGGACCTATGAAATATTTTTGGCAGTTTTTTCGTATTCAACGTGGGAAGAGAGGCTCTTTAGATTTGAAATGATTGAATCCCATAAATTCCTGGAGAGGTTTGATGGTTCCGTCACTCTTTACGAGAACCATTTTCTCGGGTTGGGCGGACACTTCTCCAATTTGAGTTACAGGCGTTTTGGAATCGTGAAACAGTTTTTCTATTTTTCTAACATCTTCGGACTTTAAAGTAAATAGTAATTCATAGTCTTCCCCTCCAGATAAAATAAGGTCCGTCGAATTTAATCTATTTAAGGAACAAAATGCCGTCATCTCAGGCGTTTGTGGCAGCCATTCTTCCCTTAAAACCGCGCCGATGCCTGAGTTCTCGCAGATATGAAAAAGATCCTGTGCCAGCCCATCGCTGACGTCAATCATGGAGGTGATCTTTATTCTGGAGTTCACCAGTTTTTTAACCTCTGACAACCGCGGAACGGGGTCGAGGTGGGCTTGAAGCATCTTTTTTTGAAATTTCGGGTTTCCCTGCCAATTTTTTCGCCGGGAAGTGAGTAGTTTTAATCCCAGTGCGGACTGCCCGGGGGTACCGGTCACGAATATTTTATCCCCTGGCCGGGCTCCGGAACGGAGGAGCAAATGCTCTTTATTCACGTCACCTACCATCGTGATATTGATGAACAGATGACGCGGCGAAGCGGTGGTGTCGCCTCCCGCAAGTTCGATTTTGTGTTCCATACAGACTTGATTGATTCCCTTATACAGATCGTCCAGAAATTTTACTGGAACTGATTTTGGAATGCCCAGAGAGACGAACGCCAGGTGCGGGGTTCCGCCCATAGCCGCGATATCGCTGACATTGACCGACAGGGCTTTGCGGCCCAGTAACTTTGGGGATGTCGTGGACAGTTTGAAATGAACGTTTTCAATCAAGGCGTCTGTGGTGATGATCTGGTAATTTCCTGCCTTGCTTTCGTAAACGGCACAATCGTCCCCAATTCCAATTTTTATTCGTGGTGAGCGGTATTGAAGGCGGGAGCGGAACCTGTCTATTAAACCAAACTCTCCAAGTTTTCTTAAATCCGTCACGCAGTGTCTCTTTCAAAGCTGGTTTAGTTGCAGGTTCATCAATTGTAAAGGTTGGGAAGGAGGAGGGCAAGAAAACCTGCCTATTTAGAGTGGTATTTTACTTTGACTGGATCTTAGCGTCTGTATTTTTGGAGCAATGCCTGGGAGTACTGTTTGGCCTGATCCGATTTTTTGGTTTTAAATTTATCCTTAAACAAACTTTCGGCTCTTTTGGAATGGAAAAGGGCATTGCCTCCATCGTTTACCTTGTCGTACAAAACGGCGAGACTCCAGTGGGCCTGGGCCAAATCCGGATTGATTCGCGTCACATCTTCGAACTCCTTGATGGCAGAGGTGGTTTTGTTTTGGTTCATGTATGCCAGCCCGAGGTTGAAATGAGCCAGATAGTTTTCCGGGGCGATTCTTACAGCTTCTTTAAAATGGGAAAGTGCCAGTTTGTGGTTCCGGGTTTTTTCGAAAAGCAGTCCCAGACTGTTGTGCGCTTTAAAGTTATCGGGATTGAGTTTTATAAGACTCTGGAAGGGTTCAATCGCCTCCTGATGCCGATTGAGTAACATATAAGCTTGCCCAAGGGTAAAGTAGGGTTCCGGTTTTTCAGGGTGGGCCTGGATCAGGCTTTTCAGGATATTGATGGCTTCAGGATATTGTTTTTTCTCCCAGTAGGAATTGTGCAAAAGAAAATAGGCCTCATTGTCGGCAGGTTCTTTCTTAATGGCCCGTGTTAAATTTTCAATGGCCGCATCGTATTTCCCTGTTTCTGAGTACAATTTTCCGAGCTTGAAACCGATATCTTTATAATCTGGAAAAATTTTTGCGGTTTTTTCAAATGATTTTATGGCCTGATCAATTTTTTGAGATTGCAAGTTGACCAGGGCTAAATGGTAAGTAAAACTGGGGTTTTTCGGATCGATCTGGGCCGCCTTTTGGAAATGATCGATACTTTTCTTGAACTCTTTACGTTTTTCATACATGGAGCCGAGATCGAATTGAACCTCGGAAAATTTTGGATTGAGCTTTGCGGTTTTTTCAAAGTGTTCCAGGGCGTTTTTTTCTTTTCCGAGTGTCTGAAACTCAATTCCCAACCGGTAATGGGCTTGCCAGAACTCTGGATTCAAGTCGAGTGAGCGCTTAAACTCTTGAGCGGCTTCTTTATGTTTGTCCAGCTTTTGAAATACCAATCCATAGCTGTAATGGAACTCAGCGTTATCAGGATGAAGATCGACGGCTTTTTTCAGAGGTGAAACCGCTTCCTGGTATTTTTCGGAATAAACAAACTCCATTGCCAGGTTGAAATGCACTTTAGCTTCCACGATTTTCTCGGCGGCTTTTTCAACTTTATTCACTTGCGGCGGTTTCTCAGCGGTATTTTTATCCTTTGAATTTTTAGGCGTTGATTCGGTCGGTTTCTTTGACGCCATTTGTATCTCATCATCGGATACATCCTTTTCGGCAGGTTGCTCGCCTACGGGTTCCTCTTTGGAAGATAGCATGGAGCCTGCATTGGTGGCCCAGCCTTTTATTTGTTTCCAGTAGGAAAGCGACTTTTTAGGTTTCCTAGACTCCTCGCTGTCTTCCTCGGTTTGATTCTCTGAAGATGTTTCCATCCACTCCGGGGGCCATTTCATGTTTTGAGACATTTCTGCGCACCCTGATGTCAGGAAGCTCAACAACATGATAGCAAGCAGTATCTTTTTCATTTTTATCTTTCATTTCCAAAAAATAGATGAAGAGCTGTACGGAATGCGGAGGAATTCGCTATTCCTTATATACAATTCATTAGCACTCCCCGTGCCAAAATATAAACCATTGTAAAATTGTTGATTATAGATTTTATGCAGGGCTTGATTGAGGATTAATTTGCATAAAATCATACAGTTTGAGAAAACTTGTCATATTTTGAAATTTTTACTTTGTTGAAAGGGAGGGGGCTGAGGGGAAAAACCAGCAATGCTGATGTTCCCGCCCCATTTCTTCAGGGACGGTTAGAAGAATGCAGGGTCAGCCCAAAAGGGTGTCAATGGGGATCAACTGAGTTTGCATTTGCTTTTCATGGGAAAGAGTATCGAGCGCCTCATAAAGAGGTTCAATACCGCCGGAGACGTTGCCTTCGATATGGATATAATAATTGGGAGTGTTTTCTTCGGTCCCAATATTGGAATCCAGATTGAGAATATTGAGACCGGCGTCCGTCAAAGCGGAGGTGACTTCTTCCATGACTCCGGGACGATCCGAACAATAAACGCTGATGCGGACGTTGGGTTGAATCAGGTGATGCTGGCCCCCCTCCACCGGATCTACATGATTGCGGAGTTCCAGTGCCTCTGCGGCAGGAGCCACTATTTTTTCCAGATCCTGAATGGTTCCCTCGAACTGGACCATCATCATGATGGTGAAATTATTTCCCAACCGGGCCATGGACGAATCCCCAAGATTGCACCCCCCCTGACACAGGGCGGTGCTCAATCTGGCAACGATTCCAGGCTGGTCTTTTCCCACCAGAGTGAGGATATACCAATTATTCACGGCTAAACCTTCGTAAGTTAAACGCTCTGATTCGATCATACTTTAAAATGGGGGTCAATGCACTTGCTTAGGGAAGGGTTTTGACATTTTGAGGATGAAAGCGAATTCGGGTACCACCCACTAGTCTTTGGAGGAACAAGTCTTTGGAGAGACAGGTGCTTTTTACAGCTTCCAGAGGGTGATACCCGAGTCGATAAATCGATTCACTCTAATTATTATAAAGCCTGATCATCCCTTATCAAATACCCCCAAAAGAGTATTTTGAAGGAGTGGGGGCCAAAACTGGGCACACTTATCCGTCCAACCATCCCTGGCCCGCCCACCTTTGTGGCAGTCCCGCCCCCCTCTGGCGCCTTGCTTTCGATTCATCCCGCAACGGACCAAGTGTTAACTATTGTTTTTTTGGAAGTTATATCTATTTATATGCAAAGCGTGTGCCGCAAATGTAGAGGAAAATGCTATTTGTGGTCATGGTGCCTGAAGTGCTTTAATTCAAAAGGGTTGCTTGATTTTTGATGAAAAGTGACCCGAAACTTCAGGCAGAATGCTGATTGAAAGTAGCAAAAATATTGACAGTGTCATCGACAAAAATTGTTGTCTTTACTGTTTTGTTGCGTCAAAATTTGGGCTCCTGTCAAATCCTGTTTCCTGCGTTCGGGGTTGAAACCTTCTTGCGTTTCTCACGATTGAGTGGTTTTCTTTAATCAGAACCCCCTATATAAAAGAATCAAGAGTATATATTCTAAACTTTATTTGATAGAGTCTAGAGCATACCATTGAATAACAGATATTTTGGTTTTTCCGCTACAACTTCATGGAACAATAATATGCAAAATCTTCACTTCATAACAAAATCCTTTGCAGGTCTTTTGATATTTGCCTTTTTCAGTGGCTCCACTGCCGTTTTTGCGCAGGGTGAATATGAGTCAGGTCAAGCTCAGGAGAAGACAACAAGAAATATCACTTCCCTTTCCCGGCAGGGGTCGCATCAGGAAGCGTTGCTGTTGGCCGAGCAACTATTATATGACCGAGAGCAAACCTACGGCCCGGAAGATCCCTACGTTGCCGAAATCACCCAAACCATGGCGAATATTTATCTCCAGACCGGGAATTATGCCAAGGCAGAGCCGCTGTTGCATCGAACCCTTAAAATTAGAAATAGAACCCTGGGGCCGAAACATCTGGACACTGCGGAAACGTTGAACAGCCTGGGGCAATTGTATTACCAAATAGGGAACTATCGAGAAGCGGAGCCTGTTTATAGACGCGCTATAACAATCAGGGAGGATGAACTGGGAGAATCCGTTCCTTTGGTGGCGGAGTCTCTCAATAACCTGGCGGAGTTGTATAGAAAGACCGGACGTTATGCGGAAGCGGACCCCCTGTATCAAAGGTCATTGAAAATTTGGGAAGATACTCATGGTCCCGAACATCCCACCGTTGCCAATTCTCTGAACAACCTGGCTTTGTTTTACTATCAAATTGGCGAATACTCCAAGGTGGAGACTTTATATAAAAAGTCGCTGGCTATCTATGAAAAGACCCTGGGC
Source organism: Nitrospinota bacterium (assembly GCA_027619975.1). Classification (NCBI taxonomy): domain Bacteria; kingdom Pseudomonadati; phylum Nitrospinota; species Nitrospinota bacterium. Next base: position 16,864 of record JAQCGX010000029.1, on the reverse strand, counting down.
GAGTACCATCCCAATGTGGCCAATTCTCTGAATAACCTGGCAGAATTTTATCGAAAACAGGGTGATTTTGAAAAGGCCGAACCCCTGTATGTACGGTCCTTGCAAATCAGGGAAGACGTTTTTGGTAAGGAACACCCTAAGGTCGCGTCTTCCCTGAATAACCTGGCCGGGCTTTTTTACAGTACGGGAGATCATGCCCGCGCCGAGCTTTATTATTTGCGGGCGATCCGCATCAAGGAAAAAGTATTGGGACCCGATAACCCGCAGGTGGCCCAGACTCTCAATAACCTGGCGGAGCTCTACCGGAAGATGAGCTATTTTTCCCAGGCGGAACCGCTTCTGGAGCGGTCTCTGGAGATCAAGAAGAAGGCCTATGGCCTGGAGCATCCTTCTGTGGCCACGGCGCTCAATAACCTGGCGGGGTTGTATTACGGCAAGGGAGAATATGAAAAAGCCGAACCGTTTTACCAAAAGTCACTTGAAATCTGGCAAAAATCCCTGGGGCCGAACCATCCCAACATTCAAGTGTCGCTCAACAACCTGGCCAACCTGTACCGCAAGATGGGAAAAAATGATAAGGCCGAACCCCTGATCGCTCGCTTGAACGAGTTGAAGGAACAAAATCCGCAATCCGCTTCGAAGTAAGGGCAGGACATGTCATCCTGAGCCGATCGAAGGGTGACAGGACAAACCCATTTTCACCGCAAAGACGCAAAGATCGCAGAGAAAACCGAAAACCAAGAGACAGGATGAACAGGATGGGAAACCCAAAACCATCCTTTTTTGAAGAGAGCTTTGTATAGCCAGTCATTGCGAGCATTGCGAAGCAATCCAGGAAATAAAAAAAGATTCTGGGTCTACCCGTACCGGGCACGAGAGCTTTGGAAAATTATCACGGCCGCACCTCTTTCAGAGGTTCGCGATGACGTATGGAATCTTCCAATATCCCCTAAGGCCAGCCTCCAATATTCTGTGGTAAACCTGCCTGAAAATTCCACTCCTCATTATTAGAAAAAAAACCATAGTTATTCCAGCAAGGATGGTGAATTTGCGAGGCGGCTTCACACCGATTTGCAGGCCAATAATGTGCGTTGCTGGTTTGCCCCTGAAGACATGAAAATTGGCGATAAGATTCGCTCGCGCATTGATGAAGTCATCCATGTGCATGACAAGCTGTTGCTGGTGCTTTCGGAGGAATCGGTGAACAGCGAGTGGGTGGAAAAAGAGGTGGAGACGGCTTTCGAGAAAGAGCGGGAACGGAAAGAAACGGTTTTGTTTCCCATCCGCCTGGATGATGCGGTGATGGATATAAAGACCGGTTGGCCTGCCGACATTCGCCGAAGCCGTCACATTGGCGACTTCACCAAATGGGAACAGCACTCTCATTATAAAAAAGCGTTTGACCGTTTGTTGAAAGACCTGGGGAAAGCAGGGGAATAGTGAGGGTTTTTAACGAGCCGACAGCGTTTATAGTGGCACAGGCTTTCCAGCCTGTGGACAAACAAGCGGGACAGGCTGGAAAGCCTGTCCTGCTACAAAATTCATACATTCACATTTTCATAAGATCCCGTGTCAAAGAATCGATGTCGAACTTTTTTTCCAGCTTGATGGAAATTTTGTCGCCCACAACAAATCCTGCGCTTTGAAACGGTTCCAGTCCAAAGGTCATCTCCACATGCTCTTCCGTTTCCGGTAGCCAGATGGTGACGTCGCGGAACTGATCCGCCTTGTTGGGCGGGCAGGATATTTCAGTGATTTCTCCGTCAACTTGCAGCATGTTATTTACCTTCCTATATAATATAAAAATAAATTTTGGCTTGCCCTGTCCATCGGCTCAAGCCGAACAACTGAGTTGAATGCCCAGTTGCGAGTCCGGGGTGTCGGCGGCATAAAATTCAGGGTCGATATCATATTGCTTAAAAATCTCCGGTCGGTCTTTGAACGGATCCTCTAATAGTACGCGCAAGCGTTGGATTTCAGAAAAATCCGACTCCTTCAACGCCTTGTCGATTGCCCGTTGCAACAGGTATTGCCGCAGAATAAATTTAGGGTTCACGCTGTCCATCGTTGCCTTGCGATCTTCGAAGTCCGCATCTTCCCGCTCGATCAACTTGCGATAGCGGTCCAGCCAGTCTTCAATTTCCTTGGGGGTGTTGAAGGCATGGATCAGCCCGTTACTTTCAGGATAGTCCGATAAGGCGCGAAAAAAATTAGTGTAATCCACCGGGTTTTTGTAGAGCAGTTGAAACAGACTTCCGATCAGGGTGGTGAACTCCTCATCGAGAATGGCCAGCCCCAGTTTTTGCCCCATGAGTTCGCGGTAGAAATTGTTGTACGTGGTTTGGTATTGCGACAATTCCTCCATAATATCTTCGGGGGCGACCAGATTGCAGAGGGTTTCCCCCCATTTGCTCAAATTCCAGTAGCCGATTTCTGCCTGCTTTCCCAGGGAGTAGCGCCCACTGTGGTCGGACGTATTGGGAGTGTAATTGGGGTTGAAATGGTCGATGAACCCGTAGGGGCCGTAATCAAAGGTGACGCCGGTGATGCACATGTTGTCGGTGTTCATCACGCCGTGGACGAACCCCGCCGCCTGCCATTTGGCAATCATACTTGCGGTGGCCGTCATCACCCGCCTGAAAAGCAGTTGATATTTATCCGCCTCGTGCTCGATGTCCGGGTGATGATTGTGGATGACATAATCGGCAAGCTCGGTGACTTTTGCCGGATTGTTGGTGTAATGGAACAACTCAAAACTTCCGAAGCGAATATGTGAATCGCTGATGCGCACCAGTATTGCGGCCAATTCCGGCGTTTGCCGGTAAATGAGTTCGCGTATGCCGATGATGGCCAGGGAACGGGTGGTTGGAATATTCAGTCCGTGCAGGGCTTCCCCGGCCAGATACTCGCGGATGGTAGCCCGCAGGGTGGCGCGTCCGTCAAACCCGCGTGCGAATCGGGTGGGGCCGGCTCCCTTCAAATGGATGTCCCATTTCTGCCCGTTGCCGTTGGTCACTTCTCCCAACAGGAGTCCCCTGCCATCGCCCAGCCGCGGGTTGTAAGAACCGAACTGATGGCCTGAATAAGCCATGGCCAGCGGTTGCGCACCGGCGGGAAGTTTGTTGCCAGCGCAGAACTCGACAAATTCCGGGCGTTCTGCTTCCGCAGGGTCCAGGCCGATGAGTTCAGCCCCTTGCGGGTTGAAATCGACCAGATAAGGTTCCGAGACCGGGTCCGGGGACTTCAGCTGGTAAAGCTCCGGTCCCATTTTGACGAAGGTATTGGTGAAGTCTAATTCATTTATTAAATTCAATTACTTACCATGAAAATATTAATGTTTTTGATTATGTGTTCTCAAGATAGGGAATGGTTTCCTGAGCGCTGGAGTTGATGGCGGCTTCTTCAAATATCAACCCTTGCCGTTGTTACAGGTGTTGATGATTTTGAGGACTTATAGGATTCATTTTTCCGCAAATATAATGGCGCGGGGCCATTTTCGAGGAAGAATAAATGTTGATTTCTGGCCTTCCCGGAAGGAAGGCGCGTGGTGAGTGAATTAATTGCTAGGGATTATTTTGCGTCCTGTACCAGCCAGACGAAGGGTCTTTCCAGGTTGGTGTGAAACCAGGCAACGGCTCCGATGTTGAAATGGAGAAACCATGCGGCTTTGTCGCCTTCCTGACAAATTTTTTCCTGGTAGCGGTCTTCGATTACGGAAACCTGGTCGCATGTCGTCGTCGTCCAGTAGTAATGCCCCAATCCATCATCGAACAGGGGATTGATCCAGGCTTTTTTGCCGCTCGCATTGATGACCCTTTCTTTGTAGAGCAGGGTTTTCATTTCCGGAAGGGTGGGAAGCCTCCATCCGGTGCGCCCGGCTTCCTCCGCAGTAAGGGCAACGGTTTTTGCATCTTTGAGCTTATATTTTTGGTCGAACTTACCTTTTTTAATCCACAGTAATTTGTTGACGGTATCAGTGATCGTGCCATCGCCATTATCGACAAAATTGGGTTCGGGCAAGGTTCCCATTACTGTTTTGGAAACCTGTCTGCATTCTGTCAGAAGCGGGCCGGCGGCGGGACATTCGTCCAGAATGGCAAAGTGGTTCATTTTACCAACCATGGCACATACTTCATCCTTGGTGCATTTGGCAAAAACTGGAAGAGAACTGGAAAAGAATAAAACAAGCGCAAGTATCAGAACCCGCATTGGCAACGTCCTCCAGGGGAAAATAGCAAATTAAACTCTTATGGGCATCTCTAAAAATTAGTTTATTACAGGAAATCGAACACTGTACAAGGATTTCTTATATTGGTGGCACGGGCTTTCTAGCCCGTTCCACTAAAACAAAGCCATCTCCTTAAGTTGACGATTAGGAGCATTTAGTCAATTTTTAGAGATACCCTTATATTATCAGGAATTATGGGGAGCCTGAAAAATCAATCGAGTCCCTTTCATAATACCTTTACTCCCGGTTACCAAACCATGGCATGAGGGTATCCGAAAAGAATACTATATTTTGTGGGGGATACAAATATTAAATGTGGTTTTAGGTGTTTAGAATAAATAGGGGGTTTAGGAGGCGATTTAAGGGGGGAGGGCGGTGAAATCATGAGAAAATCGGGGTTCCCTATCTAAGACGATGCCCTTCCAAACGTCGCTGCATCCAGCGCGATGAACGCGGCTTCGCTGGTCATCGGCAGGAAATATTCCGTGCGGACGATGGCGTTGGCGGAAGGATCGGGATTGATGTTGATTACTTTCGTCCCCCTGTCCTGCAGATGAAGGGCGATATAATCATTGGTTGGCACCGCCCCGGAACTGCCCACCAGAATTGCCAGATCTATCGATTCACCGAGAAAATCGCGAAAGTTTCTTTCCTGTTGAGGATGCCCGACATACTCCCCGTCGCCAAACATTAAAATATGTGGCCGGGCGATGGCCCTGCAGTGAGGGCATAAAGGATAGTCCCAGGCTTTCATGGTGTCGTAAGACATCTCGCAAAGCGGAACGGAATCCTCATCCCAAAAATTATGACTGCACACCTCCAGGCATTGCAGCCGCCACATGGACCCATGCACTTCCATTACCAGTTCGGATGGCGAGCCGGAGCGCAGATGATAGCCATCGGTGTTGGTGGTGTGGATGAACGCGCTATCAAACTGTTCACTCATCCAGCGGTTGATGATGCGATAGCCCTTATGCGGTTCATTTTCGTGAGCGTTTCTCCGCCGCCATTCATAAAACGCCCAGGCGTACTGAAGTTCGTTACGAAACGCCCACGGACTGGCAAGGTCCTGCGCTTCCAGATTTTTTTCCTTGAAGGGCGGGAAGTTTCGCCAGTAGCCGTCTTTGTCTCGAAAAGTGGGGATGTTGGAGTCGGCGCTCATACCGGCGCTGGTCAGAAACAACACCCGCCTGGAGTTTGCCAGAAGCTCCGCCGCTTGTTTTAGAATTTCAGAATTCTCCATGCCATTCCCTGAAAAACTGGTCGAGAAACTGTTCCATGAAGCGGTGCCTTTCTTCTGCCATTTTTCGTCCCGCCTCCGTGTTCATCCGGTCCTTGAGCAGAAGAAGTTTTTCGTAAAAGTGGTTGATGGTGTGGCCGTCGTTTTTCTTGTAGGCCTCGAAGCTCTGGTGCAGAACCGGCTTCTGATCGGGGTGATAGATCAAGCGGTTCTTGTTGCCGCCATAGGCAAAGGTCCGGGCGATGCCCTGAGCGCCGATGGCATCCAACCGGTCGGCGTCCTGCACGACTTTACCCTCCAGCGTCTGCATGGGGGTGGACACTCCGGCTCCCTTGTAGGAGATGGTCGCTACGATGTCGCACACATGGCCGATGGTGTTCGCATCCGCTCCCTGACTTTCCAGCCATTGCCGCGCTTTTTTTGGGCCGATGGTGTTATCGCCATCGTGAAATTTCCAGTCGGCGATGTCGTGCAAGAGAGCGCCCAGTTCCACCACAGTGCGATCCGCGCCTTCCGTTTCGCCCAGCTTGCCCGCCACGGTCCAAACCCGGTAGATGTGCCACCAGTCGTGGCCCGAACCGTCATCGGCAAACAGGGCTTTCACGTGCTTTCGGGTTTCTTCTATGATCCTGTCGGGGGAAGTCATATAATTAAAACTCAGAAATAAAAAGCACATCATTCCATAATTTTGGCAGGCATTCAAGCTAGGCCTGTCGAGTGTGGAGGAGATGTTTGAAAGCACAGAGGAAAGCTTTCACCGCAAAGACGCAGAGGACGCAAAGAAAAAAATTGACAGGATAAACAGGATTGACAGGATAAAAACGGGTATTTCCCCTCATCCCAGCCTTCTCTCCAGAGGGGAGAAGAGGTTTTTTCCTCTCCCCTTGAATGGTTCTTTAGGGTTTCTTTGCGTCCTCTGCGTCTTTGCGGTGAAAATGGTTTTAGTTCATCCTATCTTTATTCATCCGTGGTTCCATTGGTTTTGAATTTGCATTGGCCCGAAAGTCTGAGCCAGCGGATATTAAGTAAAGGTTCCTGTATAAAATGAAAAAAGGATTTTCATTCAACCATCTGATGCCGGGAGTTTACACCCCCGGCGACTCCGTTCTGCACCGAACGTCCGTATCCAGGAAAATTTTCCTCGGTCTGGCAATCCTTTGCCTGACCGCGTGGGGAAAGTGGACGGGAATCGCCTTCGTGGTTTTAGTCTGCCTGTCAGGAATAATTTTAGCCAAAACAGGTTTTAAAATGGTTTTGCGGAAATTGCGGACTTTCGTCTGGTTCGTTCTTTTTCTGGGAATCTTTCCGGTTTTTTTTACACCGGGGACTTCCGTTGAAACCTTATCGGTGTTAGGGGTGACCTGGGAAGGTTTGGAAGCGGGAGCCCTCACGTCCTGCCGGTTGATGCTGATGTTTCTGGTCTCCATGCTGTTCATGCACACCACAGCCCCTCAAGATCTTTTTGCGCTTAACAATTCAGGGGATAGAGGCGGGCACAGCCTTTGGGTTTCCATCAGAGAAGCGGGTACGGTGGGTTTGATGGCGTTTCAACTCCTGCCGATACTCTGCATCGAAGTGGAAAAATGGCTGGCTGTAGAACTGAATAGCGGCAAAGATGTTGTGCGCGGCAATCTATTCCAAAAAGCCCGGCAGGTGGCCGGATTGCTGGTTCCGCTGACGGTATCGATATTCGAAAACACCGAACAGTTTTCAAAACGGTTGCACGATGAGGCAGACCGGAAACAATAATGGTTTATTCCTTTACCCGTCTCCGGTCTCCATTTGTTTATGTGGGTCTATGCAACCCACACTCTTTATGCTCCGGGTTTTCCCACCACCAGCGTCCGGCGCGAACATCCTCGCCCTCGGTGATGGGCCGTGTGCAGGGCGCACAGCCAATGCTGGGAAAATTTCTTTTGTGCAGGGCGTTGACGGGAACGGCATGTTTTTCGATGTAGGCTTCCACCTGCTCCTGAGTCCAATCGGCGAGCGGATTGATCTTGACCAGGGGAGGGTGGTCGCTGTCGTTATCGACTTTGGGAACCTCCGTGCGCGTCACGCTTTGTTCGCGGCGCAGTCCCGTCACCCAGGCGTCCAACTGGGCCAATGCGCGATTTAAGGGGTCCACCTTGCGAATGAAGCAACACTCCTTGCGGTTGTCCACGCTTTCCCGGAATGAAAAAAAACCTTTGTCCCGAACCAACGCTTCCACTTTCTCCTTGTCGGGGAAATAAGTCTGGACGGTCACGCCATAGCGGCTGCGGACTTTCTCCATGATTTCGTAAGTTTCCTCGTGGAGTCGCCCGGTGTCCAGGGTGAAAATGGTGATGTCGCCCTCCAATTTGGATACCATGTCAATGAGGACCATGTCTTCCATCCCGAAGCTGGAGGCAATGCCCGCCCGCTTGCCAAACGTGTCCTGGGTCCATTGCAGGATTTCTTCTGCGCTTTTGTTGTCCAGATCTTTAAAATTCATTGCATTCCTGATCGTTTATTATCAATAAAAAGTCATTTTACTTTTTCATGATCCTTTTAAGAAATCAAGCGAATTGCTTTTTGCGGTGGGAGTCTCCATTGTAAACAATTGAGATGGATTTTACCCCCGCTACGTTCCATATTAATAGCGGGTGCAGATTTTGTTGCTAATAATGAACGCAAGCTATTGTAAATGAAGGAGTAGAAAATTACTGATTGTTCGTATCCGTTAAAAAATTTATTATGTGGGCGTTTGATTGAAACCCTTTTAGAAAAGAGAAATGTGGGTTTATTGTGTCTTTTCTGTGATCTTATTTAAAACCTCTTCATTTAATGGTAGTATCCTGAGCAAATCATTCAGAATATCTCTATATCTTGCTATTTTTAGGCGGTTTGGAAAAAATGAATGCCCGATTTCAGACGCAACCGTTAGCTTTTTCAGTTTTCGCAATTCTTTGCCTTCTTTTAGTTCCCGCGACTTCGTTCGCTGAGCCTCGGGGGTTCAACCTCCTCGAGGAATTGGAGAACGCCTTTGTTTCTCTGGCAGAGAAGGTGCGACCCGCCGTTGTGAGTCTTTCTCCTTACGTTCCACCGTCCCCATCGATTCGCAAGCAGGATTCCGAGAATAAAGGCCGCCCCAATAATGCGGGCGCAGGCGTGATTATTGATGCGAAGCGGGGATTCATCGTCACCAACAGTCATGTGGTCAGAAATTCGGACAAGATAAAGGTTACGTTGTTTGGCGGAAAAGAGCTGGTTGGCGAAGTGCTGGGGTCCGATGACGATACCGATCTGGCCGTGGTGAAAATTCCTGAAGATGCAGCCCATGCTTCGGTACAATTTGGCGATTCCAGTCTATTGAAAGTCGGGCAAATGGTGGTCGCGGTGGGCAACCCCTATGGATTGAGCGACACCATGACCTTTGGCATCGTCAGCGGTTTGAACCGCGAAAACGTCAACCTTTCGCGATATGAGGATTTTATCCAAACGGATGCTTCTATCAATCCCGGTAACAGCGGCGGGCCGTTGCTGAATATCCACGGCGAAGTCATCGGCATCAATACCGCGATCATTAATTACGCACAAAACATAGGGTTCTCTATTCCCTCCAATATTGTGAACAGGATCACGGCTCAACTGATTGAAAACGGCGAAGTCAAGAGAGGGTGGCTGGGAGTCGGGATCGAGCCCGTGACTCCGGAATTGGCGACCAAGGTAAATCTGGTTGGCGGCACGGGGGTCATGATCAACTCCGTTTTTGAAGGCGACCCGGCCCAGCGGGCGGGGCTCAAAGTGGGAGACATCATATTAAAAATTGCCGGGGTTGCCGTGAACTCCCCCACCGGAATGATACGCATTGTCGGCGTCATTTCCCCAGGGCAGACCGTTCGTCTGGATATTCTTCGCAACGGTCAACCGCAGGTTATCCCTGTTAAATTAGACAATTACCAAAAGAAAAAGAGTGTGCAGGCAACGTTGACCGACCCGCAACGGGGTTTCCCCCCCTTGGGGATAGAACTGGAACTGGCCCAGGGTGAAACGGAAGCTGGTGTGGTTATCAAGGATATCGTGGTTGGCAGTTCGGCGGATATAAAAGGCTTGGAAATCGGCGACCGGATTTTAGCAGTCAATGGCAAAGACGTAGCAAACCCCAAGCAATACCAAAATATTCTGGACAAAATTTACCACGGGGAGCCTGTATTTTTTCTATTATCTCGAAATGATAAAAAGTTTCATTTGACCCTTGTACGGGAAAATTGAAATGTGATAAGGTCTGCCCTCTATTTTTATTAATCAATACTCGAAATCCATCTAATTAAAGAGAGGAAAAACAAAGGAAATATCAGGAGATTGAATTTATGTATTTAGTGGACGTAACCTTGTTAGGGAGACAAGCTGCGTCTTTTTATATAGGGCCTGTTGGTTTTTTCTATGCGAAAAAAAACTGACAGGAGGTAATCTCATTTGGAGGATATGAAATGCACTTTCGCGTCAAAAAGGGATGGAAGTATTTTGCCGTGCTTGCGATTGCTGTTCTTACCCTGGGATGGGTTGGATCTGCAAGTGCCGAGCCGGGCAAAAAACATGCAGAGCATGAAAATCATGCTGTAGACCGGCCCGCGTGGCTGGAAAAGCTGGAAACCCAGCTCGACTATGAAGACATGATGGGCGGCATGGAGGGTAGTCAGCAAAAACTGGACAAGACCTTCATGAATCTCATGGACCAGCTCCAGGACAAGTTGAAGGAACATGCGGCGCCGGCGTCATCAGGCGGCGGTTTCCATGACTCCTGGGCGGCGCACCAATTGGGACAGAGCTATCTTTTGGGACCGTCCGAAGTCACGGATAAGGTTTTCAAGGGGGCTCATTGCCCGAGCGGCGCTCCGGTCAAAGCCCTGGATATCTCGGCGATCAACGTTGAGGTCACACTGAACCAGTGGGGTGATTACTACCCTGGTTACATGTTTGTGTTGACCAAGAACATTGAAAAGGTCCGTACGGAAGAAGAAGCAAACGCCAAGGCCAGAGAAGATGAACTCGATCCGGGCATGGTTACCAATGGCTTGCAGGGTGATGCCATTCAACCTTTGTTGATTCGAGCTAATCAAGGCGATTGTTTGCGAGTCAAAGTAACAAACGCGGTTGAAGACGAGGATGTAGGGTTCCAGGTAAACGGTTCCGCTATGATCATCAGTTCTTCCGGTCTTCCGGCCAGTGCTGCGTCTGCTGGGGCGATCATCAAACCTGAAGGAACTCAGGATTTTGAATGGTACATTCCGATCGACGAGCAGGAAGGCGCTCATTTGATTCAGAGCCATGCAGGGCGCGATCCGTCCTCATTAGGATTGATCGGTACGCTTGTTGTTGAGCCTGTAGGTTCCACCTATCTGGACCCGTGGACGGGTGAACCGCTGGAAAGCGGCTGGATGGCGATGATTGCTAACAATGACGCCAGAGACTTTCGTGAGTTTGCGTTGTTCTACCACGAAGTTGGTGACGAGTCGTTTCGTCCGCTCAATCGCCACGGGGAGATGATTCCTCAGCGCGATCCGCAGACCGATGCCTATCGTCCTTCTGCCAGGGCTTTGAATTATCGCAGTGAGCCTTTTGGCATCAACAACCTGGCAGTTCAGGAAAAAAAGTTTCACTTTGAAGACGAGTCGCTGGCGTACAGTTCCTATACGTTCGGTGATCCGCCAACGACGATCCCTCGTTCTTATCTGGGAGATCCCGTCAAGTTTCGTTTGATTCACGGCGGCGGCGAGGTGTTTCATTCGCATCATCCACATGGCGGAACCATTCGCTGGACCCGTTCTCCCAAACGGCAAATCGATCTTGAGAATCTGACCACAGCAGCGTGGAACGGCCCGGTGAAATATCCGGTGGTTCGCACTACATCTGATCGCGTGGACGTTAAAGTTATCGGTCCATCTGAAGCCGTGGATCTGGAAACCGAGTGCGGTTCCGGTCTGTGTCAGCGTCTGGCTGGTGACTTCCTGTTTCATTGCCACGTGGCGCATCATTACGTTGCCGGCATGTGGGGATACTGGCGTGTGTACAACGTATTGCAGGACGGGAACTATCCGTTTGGCAGTACCGATGTCATGCGTCCTTTGAAAGAGCTTCCCGACCGTTCGGGCCGCATTCCGCATGGCGTCAGCTCGGACAAACTGGTCGGCAAAACAATGGACTGGTTTGGGAAAAAGTTTAACGTTGTTGACAAAGGAAGTAGCGACTGGACCAGTGAAGTTCCTGTTGTTAATGTCAAGGACTGGGTTAAATACATGCTTCCGCCGCAGGGTCAACCGGGTCATACCGATGATGAAGTGGCGCAGATCAAGGCCTACGACGGGTCGGTGTGGGATTATGGCTGGAAAAGTTCAACCGTCATGTCCGAGCGTGAGCCCACAACCAAGTGGCCGAAGTACAAATCGCCGCATCCCGGCAAACGGCATCCGATTCAGTTTTCGCCGTTGACCGGTAAACTGGCATGGCCGCATATGACACCGCATTTTGGCAAGCGAGTTCCTTTCGCCCGTCATCATGGTGGTGCTCCGTGGTTGGAGCCGTTTCATTTAGCGACTCACAACGAGAACCTGGCTTCCGAGTCGGGTAACGGTAGCAGTGGTCCCAACGTTGAGAGCAGTGCACCCGCGAAACCGGGTGAGCAGGGACGTTGGAGCTTGTGTCCTGGTGGCGCTGGTAGAAAGCAGTACAACCTGCATTTTATCAACACACCGGTTCAACTTTCTCCGGCCATTGGCAAAACACCGCCGATGATAGATAAGTACGGTTTGATTTACGTGATCGATGAGGAAATCGAAGCGGTAAGAAAAGATCCGGCCATTGCTTATCCGCTGGTTATCCGCGCAAACGTATACGATTGTGTGGACGTTCTTTTGTCCAGCGAATGGGATGACGATGACTTTACCAATTTCCAAATGTCTAAAGTCAACATTCATCCGCATTTCTTCCAGTTCGACAATCAGGCGTCGGATGGTGTTATCACTGGATTCTCATACGATCAGTCGATGAGATCCTACAAGCAGTTCACGAAGAAAATGAAGGACGGTCATCATGTAGGTATGCCCGTTCCGATGAACGCGAAACTGCTGAAAGCTGTAAAACCCGGATCGGACACGATCGAGATCGAGATGGCAAAAGGGGCGACCACTTACCATGTGGGCGCAGATATCATTGTTGGTATCGAAGTTCCCAACAAGAAGGACGCCCGCTGGATCAAGTCGATCAATCCTGATCCTAACAAGAACCCGGCCAAGGACGGTAAATATACAATCACGTTTACCGCTCCGATGACTCATGCCCATGCGGCGGGTCAGATCATTACCACCGAGTATGTTCGTTACCGCTGGTGGGTGGATGCCGATGTCGGATTAGTTTTCTGGCATGACCATGCGTTTGGTGCTACGACCTGGCCACACGGTGGTATCGGGTCCACGATCGTAGAACCGTGGGGATCGACGTATCATGATCCTAAAACGGGGAAACCGATCCGCAGTGGCCCGGTGGCTGACATTCATGGAACCGAGCCTTTTGCTTACGGGCGAAACGGTAGTTTCCGTGAGTTGGTAGCACAGTTGCATGACACGGTTCCGCACACCGCTCAATTGGTGACCGATGGCAATCCTCCGGGATTGTCCAGAGAAAATGCCATTGCGGCAGGTCAGTCCATCTCTTTTCAGATGCCTGACACGATGCTGGATGTGGCCTTTCCTCACTTGAACGGCGGAACGCATACGACAGGCGGCGGGTTCAACTTCCGCGCGACTTCATTGTCCGCGCGGCTCAAGTCGAACAAAGATGTCTCCAGGCTGTTCAGTAGTACCGTACATGGAGATCCTTCGACTCCGTTGCTTCGCGCTTACGTAGGTGACAGCATCATGTTTCGTCTTCTCCATGGCATGCAGAATGAAACCCATACCTTTGTTGTTTCCGGTCACGGTTACCGCCCGGAGCGTTACGACAAGGATTCCAGAGTTACCAATACGATTCACATTGGTATCGCGGAACGTTATGATCTGGCAACCACCGCTGGTGGCTATCAGGGAATGGCGGGGGATTACCTCTACTACGACGGTAGAACCTCTCATCTGTCTGAAGGAACCTGGGGCATCATTCGGGTTCATGACAAGCTACAGAAGGACTTGAAAGAACTTCCGGGCAACGAGGAAAAAGAGTTTAAGAAGAAAATTAGAACGACTCTTTGCCCAACAGGCGCTCCGGTTAAGAATTTCAGTGTGGTCGCGATCAACAAAGCACTGAAGTTCAATCCCAACACCGAGGATGAGATTGAAGTTGATTTCGAACGCAAACTCATCCTTGCCAACGCCGAAGCCAAGATTTTCGCTCTTGAGGGGGAAGTCAGCAAGGCGTCGGATGATGGCGTGATGCCGCATCCGTTGACGCTTCGTGCGAATATCGGAGAGTGCATCAAGGTCAAGCTGACCAACCGTTTGAAAGCAGGCAACGCTTCGCTGCACGCGAATAACATCGCGTTCGATCCTCTGGATTCTCAAGGGATCAATGTCGGGAACAACCCTGGCGATCAGACGGTGGCACCCGGCCAGTCCAAAGTTTACACTTTCTATGCGGCCAAAGATTACAATATCAATGGCGCCTTGCTGTGGGACTTTGGTAACTTGACGACCAACGTTCGGGATGGTTTGTACGGTGGAATCATCATCGGTCCTAAAGGATCGGTGTATCGTGATCCGGAGACGGGGAAAGACATTTCTCTTGGCAACTCCTGGAAAGCGGACGTGATTATCGACAAGTCGTATCCTGAGAACGCCAAGCTTGAGAACTACCGCGACTTCGCGTTGTACTTCCAGGACGAGGACAACATCCTCGGGACATCTTTCATGCCTTACCTGCAGAACGTAGCGGGTCTGACGGGCGTGAACTATCGTCTGGAACCCTGGAGCTATCGTGAAGACGAAGGTTGTGAGCTGGGTAATATCTTCACACCTTGCGTCGCCGCAGACAGCGACCCTGCAACTCCTGTATTGAAAGCTCATGCAGGAGACCGGGTTATGATCAATGTCTTCGGAGCGCATAACGAGCAGAACCAGATGTTCAATGTCGACGGACATCAATGGAGGCGTCATCTGAATCAGGAGAATTCTGATATGATCGACGTTGAGCAGTTCGGTGGTGGTGAGTACATCCAGGCCTTCACAAGGGCGGGCGGTACTTACTCAAACCCCGGAACCTACCTCTGGTTGAACGCCAGGACCCCGTACCAGCAGGCCGGTCAATGGGGTTACTTCAAGGTTCTGCCGCAGGGTGAAAGGTCGATCCTGCCTTTGGGAGATGCAACCCCGAAGGGCGAGAAATCGGCTGCTAATCCTGAGGATGACCGATTGTCGATGAATCGCTGATCTGGTTAAATGCTTAAAATTGAGGGGGCCTGTTTTTGACGGGTCCCCTTTTTTTTATTAAGTTTTTTGAAATTTTGGAGTTTAGTGATATAATCGGCCGCCAATAAATCAAAAACCAAACACATTTGTTAGGTGTAGTGAATTTTTTGTTTAACTATGGAGGGATTAATAGCAATGAAAAAGGTCATGTTAGGAATTTCAGTAGTAGGAATCGCGTTGGTTCTGAGCGCTTCCGCGAGTTTTGCCAAAAAAGGGGATTATGAAGAAGGCGCGGCTGGTGGCGGGTCCATCAGTGGAGTGGTTAATTTTAAAGGCACCGCTCCCGCCCCGATAATGGAAAATTTGAACAAAGGCAAAAACGTCGAGTTTTGCGTTACCCATCCCGATACCAAAGAAGGTGGGATTCGCCCCCGGACCAAAGTTGTGGTCAATGGCGGCAAGCTGAAGGATACGGTTGTGTTCATCGAAGATATTGAAAAGGGCAAAGCGTGGTCCACAGACCCTATCAAATTTGATTTCAAAACCTGCGATATTTTCCCCAAGGTTTCCATAGCGCGAAAGACTCCAAAAGGGATGAAAGACGGATTGCTGACCATTACCAATCTGGATGATAACATTCTGCACAATCCACACGGGTACTCGGTGAATGGCGCTAATCGCAAGACGTTGTTCAACAAGCCCCTGCCTTCCAAGGGCGATGTTGCGGACGTTACCGGAACCATGAAACGTTTTAAGCCCGGTAAGGACCAGCATTTCTTCCTGCAGTGCGATCAGCACAACTTCATGGAAGCCGATGGCCGAATTGTATGGAACCCTTACTATGCAGTCAGTGGCGCTGATGGGTCCTTCAAGATTGACGGGATTCCTGCTGGTAAATATAAGGTAACTGCGTGGCATCCTTACGCTGGTGAGTCCTCTCAGGAAATCACGGTAGCGGCTGGCGAAGCTAAAGCGGACTTTACAATTGGCAAGTAATTAGTAAAGAGTCTGGAACACTGCGGCATCGGGAGAACTCCCGGTGCCGTTTTTTTTTGGCGTAAAAATTAATGTACAGGCCTTATTATTAGCGGCATGATGTATGAAACCCATACCTTCGTGGTTTCCGGTCACGGTTACCGCCCGGAGCGTTATGACAGGGATTCCAGGGTTACTAACGCCCTTCATGTAGGGATCGCCGAGCGTTATGATCTGGCGACCACTGCGGGAGGTTATCAGCAGATGGCAGGAGACTATCTGGTTTACGATGGTCGAACCTCTCATTTGTCTGAAGGTAGTTGGTCTATCTTGAGAGTTTTGGATGAAGTACAAAAAGACCTGCAAACCTTGCCGGGCAATGAGCACATCGCAAAATCAGCGAAAACTCTTTGCCCAACAGGTGCACCGGTTAAGAATTTCAGTGTGGTAGCAATCAACAAAGCGCTGAAGTTCAATCCCAACACCGAGGATGAGATTGAAGTTGATTTCGAACGAAAACTCATCCTTGCCAACGCCGAAGCCAAGATTTTCGCTCTTGAGGGTGAAGTCAGCAAGGCGTCGGACGATGGCGTGATGCCGCATCCGTTGACGCTTCGTGCGAACATCGGAGACTGCATCAAGGTCAAACTGACCAACCGTTTGAAAGAAGGGAACGCTTCTCTGCACGCGAATAACCTCGCGTTCGATCCTCTGGATTCTCAGGGCATCAATGTCGGGAACAATCCTGGAGATCAGACGTTGGCACCCGGCAAGTCCAAAGTTTACACTTTCTATGCGCATACTGATTACAACATCAATGGCGCCTTGTTGTGGGACTTCGGTAATTTGACGACCAACGTTCGGGATGGTTTGTTCGGTGGCATCATCATCGGTCCGCGTGGATCGGTGTATCGGGATCCAGAGACTGGGAAAGACATCTCCCAGGGCAACTCCTGGAAAGCGGACGTGATCATCGACAAGTCGTATCCTGAGAATGCCAAGCTTGAGAACTACCGCGACTTCGCGTTGTACTTCCAGGACGAGGACAACATCCTCGGGACATCT
>JAQCGX010000028.1 GCA_027619975.1 Nitrospinota bacterium | reverse complement strand
GTGCCACCGATATAAGAAATCCTTGTACAATGTTCGATTTCCTGTAATAAACTAATTTTTAGAGATGCCCTGAAGTTATTCGTGCATTGAAAGTTCAATACCTGTCGAAAGGCGATTCGGGTTCGGTCATCAGGTTGCCGTATTCCCACTGGCCGGCATGCACTTTGCCCTCGGGGGTGACGAACACGCCCTCGCCGTGAAACTTGTCCTGGGCAAAATGGCCCATATATTTACTGCCGTTGGCGAAGGTCATCTTCCCCTGCCCGTGGAACTGGTTATCCATCATTCCGCCAGTGTATTCATCACCGTTGGCAAAATTGTATTTGCCTTGCCCAGTCATCGTGCCGGACCGGAACTGCCCGGTGAAAACACTGCCGTTGGCGAAGGTGAAGATGCCCATTCCGTGCATCATTTGGTTGATGCCCATGCCCTCGTATTTGTCGCCGTTGCGCCAGGTGCGGGTGATGAACTGCGGCAGGTCCTGCCGGATTTCGTCCCGCCACCCACCGTCGTCGCCCATCGGGTCGCCACCGTAGGACGAGTAATCCGGCTGCTGGTCGGCGTATTGGCCTTGTTCCCGTTTGCTATGCCAGATCTCAATGCGCGTGTAGGCTTCGGTGATCTGATGAAACTTTTTGGTGGCTTTTATCTGCTGGGCTTCATCGTCGCCGGGAAAGCGGTCGGGATGCCACTCCATCGCCTGTTTTTTATAGGCGCGTTTGACTTCTGCAAATGTTGCGCCCGGTTTGATTTTTAGAGTTTCGTAATCGCGTTGCATTTTAAGTGGCCCTATAAATTTTAATCAGTGACAGTTTTTCATGCCGCGTTTTTCCAGATACTTTTGGTGATAGTCTTCCGCCCGGTAATACTGAGGCGCGGCGACGATTTCGGTGACGATGTCTCTCGAAAATTTGCCGGACTGCTGAAGTTTTTCTTTGGATTCTCTGGCGGTAGTTTCCTGTGCCGAGTTATGAAAAAAGATAGCCGAACGGTATTGCGTGCCGGTGTCCGGCCCCTGCCGATTGAGCGTGGTCGGGTCGTGCAGGTTCCAAAAGGCTTCCAGAAGAGTTTCATAGGTTACTTTGGATGCGTCGAATTCCAACTGTACGACTTCCGCATGGCCTGATTGCCCGGTGCACACCATCTCATAAGTCGGGTTGGGTGCAGTGCCGCCACAATAACCCACAGAGGTGGCTGTGACGCCGTCGATATTGCTGAAATTTAGTTCTACGCCCCAGAAACATCCTGCGCCGAAAGTGGCTGTTTCCATGATCGATTGGCTCCTGAAATAGAGTGGTTGCTCGAACAAATAATGGTATGCGAGTTGCTCTTGAAA
The DNA here is from genome assembly GCA_027619975.1 of Nitrospinota bacterium. NCBI lineage: Bacteria > Pseudomonadati > Nitrospinota > Nitrospinota bacterium. The sequence goes on along the minus strand of JAQCGX010000028.1, from coordinate 46,871 downwards.
AGCAAAAATTTAAGCCATTATCCCCGATCCGGTGATCTTTAAGTATACAGGTGCGCGACGTGTTTGCCGTAACCGTTGAAGGGCAGGGTGGGGCGGACTTCTTCGGTGCCGATCATCTTCTCCCTGGACTGCGGCCAGCGCGGATGCGGAATTTTGGGATTGACGTTGGCGGTGAAGTCGTATTCCAACCCTTGCAAGGTGTTCCAGAACGTGGCGGGACGGTAATCCACCAGCTCGATTTTGACCACCGACTTGATGCTTTTGAACCCGTATTTCCACGGCACCACCAGGCGAATGGGCGCGCCGTGCTGTTTCGGCAGGGGATGCCCGTAGATGCCGGTGGCCATGAAGGTCAAGTCGTTCATGGCTTCGGGAACGGTCAGAGCTTCAATGTAGGGCCAGGGTTCCCAGAAGGCCAACTGCCCCTGGGCTACGAACGGTTTGTAAAACGTGGTCATCTTAACGTGCGTGGCCTGGGATAACGGCTCCACCTGCCTGAGCAACGCTTGCAACGGGAAACCCGTCCACGGAACCGCCATCGCCCAGGCTTCGACACAACGCAAGCGGTACAGCCTCTCTTCCATCGGCAGGTTTTTTAACAGGTCATCGACATCGAAAGTTTTTGGGTGGCGCACGAGGCCGGAAACTTCGACGGCCCACGGACGTTTAGCCAAAGCCTGCGCGTGAACGATGACGTCTTCCTTGACGCTGGTGAATTCGTAAAAATTATTGTAGGACGCGGCGATTCTTTCCGATGTCAAGGGGCGGTCGAGTTGGAATTTTTCATTGCGCTGCGCCGGATAAATTTTCTTTTCGATTTCGCTGAGAGCGATTTCGGCATCAGGGTCCGGTGGGCGCGATGTGCAACCGCTGAGCAGAGCCGTGGTGGCAAGCGTGGTCAGGGCGGCGCCTTGCAAAAACTTTCGGCGGTTCATGTAGACCGATTCCGGTGTTGCCAGATTGCCGGAAATTTCCCAGCCTTTGGAAAATTTTACGTGGCTCATTTTATTGAGACCCAGTCGTCGATGCATTTCAGATAAGGTTCCGATCCCTTGATGATGGGAAGGGCGATGATTTCCGGGACAGAGTAACTATGGTTTTTGCGCACCCAGGCTTCCAGCATTTCGAATTTTTCGGACCGGGTTTTGATGATGAGCTGAATTTCCTCATCGACGCAGAGTTTATCTTCCCAACAGTAAGTGGATTTGACTCCTGGCAGGGCGTTCACGCAGAAGGCCAGTTTTGCCTCGACCAGTCCGCGGCTGAGTTTGTCCGCTTCTTCTTCGGACCCGGCAGTGACGAAAACCATGATGTGTTGTTGTTCCATGCGCACAAGCTCCCCTCATCAAAGAACAAATTTTAACAGGTAAAAGCCAAGAAACAATGAAACGAAAAAGAAAAGGGTGAACCAGCCAAAATATTTTTCGATCAACACTTTGACCTTGGGTCCAAATTTATAGATGAGGTAGCCGATCACAAAAAACCGCGCCCCCCGTCCCAGGGTCGATGCGAAAACGAAGGTCGGCAAATCGATTTTAAACGCCCCGGCGGCCAAGGTGAAAAGTTTGTAAGGGATCGGCGTGAACCCTGCGCCCGCTACCGCCCAGGCTTCGTATTGCTTATACAGTTCGCCAATTTTTTCAAATTTATCCTGCAAATGGTAGAACTCCAGAATTTTATAGCCGATGACATCCATGAATTTCCAGCCGATGAGATAGCCAAACATTCCGCCGAGCACGGAAGCGCCGGTGCATAAAGCTGCGTATCGAATCCACAACGCAGGAACGGCAACGGTCATGGCGATGAGCAAAACGTCCGGGGGAATCGGGAAGAACGAGGATTCGATGAACGAAATGGCAAACAAGGCCGGTACGGCGTAAGGGGTGGCGGCCAGGTGCAGGACCCAGTAATACAGCGATCGAAAAAGTTTCATGTTCGGCTTTCTAAATAAGTTTTAACTATGAGAAGTTTATAAAAGATTGACCGGGTCCACATCAATGGATAGTTTGATCTTGTTCATAAAAGGTGATTTTAATTCCTGCCGGTCCCTGAACTGGTTGAGGAGGGTTTGCAGGGTCTGGGATTTTTTTGCCCTCAGCAGAATGTGCCAGCGGAATTTATTTTTGATCCGGTACAGGGCCGCGCAGGAAGGCCCAAGCAATTCTATATCGCCGTTGCGCCCAATCATTCTCATCAAAATCGTTTTTATTTTCTCCACCGCCGTTTCGCCTCTGGTTTCTGATTCGCTTTCGATTTCCAGGGCCGCCATGCGTGTGAACGGAGGATAGTTTAATTGCTTTCGGGAAACGATTTCTTTTTTATAAAAGTTATTAAAATCATGCGTCTGCACATAATCAAACACATAATGCGAAGGCTCATGGGTTTGGATGAGCACCTGCCCCGGAACCTCGCCGCGTCCGGCTCGGCCCGCCACCTGGGTGAGCAGTTGAAAGGATCGTTCGGCGGAGCGGAAATCGGGAATGTTTAACGACAGGTCGGCGTGCACTACACCCACCAGGGTGACGTTGGGGAAGTCGTGGCCTTTGGTGATCATCTGCGTTCCGATCAGGATATCGATTTCTCCTGCCGTCATTACCCGATGCATGGACTCGAAGGCGGATCGATCGCGGGCGGTGTCCCGGTCGAGGCGGAGGATTTTAGCTTCAGGATACAAGCGGTGGATTTCATCCTCCAGCCGTTGCGTGCCGAATCCGCTGAACTTGATCACTTCCCCCTGGCAGTCGGCGCAGGTTGTCGGGACGCGGGCGGTATAATTGCAATAGTGACATCGGATCCGATTTTCCTTGCCATGAAAGGTCAGTGTCACGCTGCAATGATGGCAGTCGAATACAAATCCGCATTCCTTGCAGAAAACGTAGTTGGCGGTCCCGCGGCGGTTGAGAAACAGAAACACCTGCTCCTTCCGGTCGAGCCGGTGACGGATTGCCGTTTTGAGTTTTCCTGAGAGAATGGTGAAATTTTTACTTTCATCTTTTTCTTTTTGCATGTCGATGATTTGCACGACAGGAAGCAGGCGGTTCTGAACTCGTTTGTCCAGTGACAGGTAGCGGTACTTTCCCGACTCGGTGTTGGATAAAGATTCGAGGGAAGGGGTCGCGGAGCCCAAAATCACCACCGCCTTTTCCGATCGGGCGCGGACGATGGCCGTGTCTCGGGCATGGTAGCGTGGGCTGGAATCCTGCTTGTAGGAAGAATCGTGTTCTTCGTCGATGACGATGACACCAAGATTTTTGAGCGGCGCAAAGATGGAGGAACGCGCCCCGACCACGATGGACACGCGGCCCTCCTGAATTTTTTTCCATTCCTGATAACGCTCTCTTTGCGACAGCCCGCTGTGCAGAATCGCTACATTATTGCCAAACCGTTTGTGAAACCGCGACACCGTTTGCGGGGTCAGAGATATTTCAGGAACCATCATGATTCCTGTTTTTTTCAAATCCAGCGCCGTTTGAATGCAACGAATATAAAGCTCGGTTTTTCCGCTGCCGGTAACACCATGCAGCAGGTAGGTTTGATACTCGTAATCATCCAGCGAGCGCTTTATTTCCTCGTAGGCTCGTTTTTGGTCCTGGGTGAGAGGCAAGGGGGCTTCTGTTCCTCCACTGGAACCGGAGGTGTCAGAGTCGTCCTGGCGTTGAGTCTTGATCGGCACCACGTCCACCAGTCCCTTTTCTTGAAGCTTTTTAAAAGGCGCGGCATAGGACGGAATTTTCGCGGCCAGTTGTTTCAGGGTTTTTTCTCCCTCAATGAGCAAGGCATAAACCTCTTTTTGTTTGGGACTGCGAGCGAGAAGTTTATCCACCTCCTGTCCATCCGGGGCCGGTGTGACCAGCCGTGCCAGCTTTTCGTACTGGTAACCGACGGTACTCCGCTTGATTTGCAATTGCGATCGGACCCACCCGCTTTGTTTCAACCGGGCCAGTGCATGAGCGCTGAATTTTTTCAGCAAAAGTCGCTGGATTTGTTTTGGCGTGATCTGCCCTCGTTCTTGAACTGTTTTCAGGATGATTTCCAGGGAGTCTTTCATTTCTCCAGCGGCCAGGGCTTCCGCACCCTCAGGAGAAAGCGTCAGGAGTTCCCGGCCTTCATCCTCCAATCCCGCTGGCAGGGCGGCCTTGACAGCTTCCCCCCATGAAGACTGATAATAGTCCGCGATCCACCGGGTCAAAGACAGAATTTCCTTAGAGAGAACCGGAGCTGTGTCGAGGACATCTTCAATATTTTTTAAAGTGAGTGCCGGGTCGCAGTGATCGGACAGGGAGACCACATAACCTGTGAGCTTGCGCCTGCCAAAAGGAACAAAAACGCGCATCCCCGGCTCAAGCAGGGGAATGAATGGCTCTGGAACGGCATAGGTGAACGGTTCCCGTAGCGGTAAATTCAATACGACCTGGGCAAAGATTTTTTGATCTCTGGAGGGTGGTGGCGGGGAGGGCGGTTCGATTGTCAAAGTCAGGTTCATTTCGATAAATCAGAGTTATTTGCAAGCAAGTTTACCAGAGAACCGGGTTTATAAGAACCCAACGGTGGGTCTTATTTGAAGAAATAATTGACTCGCAAAAAGATTTCCTCTACCCTCCTTAGTCCCAATGCGTTACTGGATATTCAGTTTTCACCCTTAAAGGTGCAGGAGGATTAAAGATCATGAAAGTTGGAGATACGGTTAAAGTTGATTTTGCAGGCAAGAAAAAAGACGGCGTTGTTTTCAAGTTGTTTCCTAATACGGTTTATTTGAAGATGGATTTTGATAAAGATAAAGGGAAAGTCGTGAAGCGAAAGCTCAATGAACTCAATAAGGGAAAATCCGGCAAGAAAAAAGAAAAGACGAAAACCGAGAAATAATGACCTCCTTCCCTGTAGAAGACCCATCCGATGTCCGGTAAAGTCGAACACTTATTAGAAGTTATTATTTTTAGGAGCCGATGGCTTTTAGCCCCGTTTTTTTTGGGGTTGATCGTCAGCGTCCTGCTACTCCTGATAAAATTCGTTCAGGAGCTTTTTCATTTATCGCTCCACGTCATATCCGTTACTGAAAGTGACATTATTATCGGTATTCTGACCCTTATCGATATGGCCCTGGTCGGATCTTTACTGATGATGATTATCTTCTCAGGCTATGAGATTTTTGTTTCAAAAATAGATGTCGCCGAGCATGCGGACCGGCCGGATTGGATGGGGAAAGTTGATTTTGGTGGACTGAAGTTGAAAGTCATTGGAGCCATCGTCGCCATTTCAGCCATCGACCTCCTTAAAACTTTTGTTGAGATTCCTTCTGAACCCACCGAGGGCAACACCGAAATGTTCCTGTGGAAGGTGACTATTCACATGGCATTTGTTCTGAGCGGCGTTTTCTTCGCCTTGATGGATAGAATCGCTTCGGAAACAAAGTCCCATTAAGAAAAAGTATAAAGCAAAAGGCGGAAAAAGAACTTCCTACTTTGCCTAGAAATAGGTTTTCAGGTCGGCCTGTTTTTTAAGCGTTTGCACGTAAGCCTTGGTAGCTTGAACGCTTTTCTTTTCAACCAGGGTGTCGCGGATACTTTCTTTCACTTCTTTAAATGAGCGATCCACAGCGGGGCTTTTATCCGTTACTTTCAGGATGTGAAACCCGTGTTTGGTTTTAAAAATTTCGCTCACCTCGCCCACTTGTAATTTGAAGGCTCTTTCGCTGAAGGCCGGTAGCATCTGATTTTTTGCAAAGAATCCTAAGTCGCCTCCCTTGGGAGCTAAACTGTCCTGCGAGAGTTTTTCAGCTAATCCGAAAAAATCCGTTCCTCCACTGATCTGTTCCAGAATCGATTCCATTTTTTGCCGGACCTTGCGTTCCTGCTCCGCACTGCTGTCTGGCGACAACTTGAGCAGGATGACGCTTGCCCTCACCTTTTCTGGAGTGCGAAACTGGTCAATATTTTTATCGTAATAGGCTTGCAGTTCCGTTTCGTCAATTTGGATCTTTGATTCCACTTCCTTTTTGATGACTTGATCCATGATCAGGTCGGTTCGCAATTCCTCCTGATATTGATCGAGGCTCATCCCCTGGTCCGCCAGCTTGTGTTCAAACACCGCGTTCGACTTAAAAGTTCCCTTGACCTGATTTAATTTCGTAGCCACCATTTCGGGAGTTACCGAGATACCGATTTTTTCCGCCTTTTGCAGCAAAAGTGTGCGGCCGATTTCATCGTCGATCAGTTTTTTCGCTACAATTTTCATCTGGTCGGGTTTGAGAGTCATTCCCTTGGCCTTGTAATTGCGGATGACTTTGTTGAGCTCTGTCAGGATGATATCCCGCTTGATATCCGTGTCATTGACTCTGGCGGTCACGTCAGGCAGGCTGATGGGAGGTTTGTCGTCGTGCTTGTGCCCTGAATGGGCGAAAACTTCAGACGACGCGCCTGCGATCAGGAGCGATACGAAACCCAAAACTGCCAATTGCCTCATAAAACCATAGCGGAACATGTGAACCCCTTGCATAAAGTGAAATTCTGGAATTTGTGAACAATTTCTGGAATAAATTCAAGCCTAAACATTCGGTTCCCGGTTGTCAACCGATTTCGTTTTATGTGCGGGGGCACCTGTTGACATTTTAAATAATCGAATTTTCAGTTTTTCAGTAACCGCCAAAAAATTTATGCCTGTAGCTTGATTTTCCCATATCATGAAGGCAAAGATTCATCCGATTCACTGATTTATTTTTTAACCAGAATAGCGAAGGAAAAAATGTTAACCAATGACGTAAAGATCGCGTATTTTTCCATGGAAATCGGAATCGATCCCGAAATTCCCACCTATGCGGGAGGACTTGGAATTCTTGCGGGAGATACCATCGGTTCAGCGGCTGACCTTAAGATTCCCATGGTCGCCATTGCGCTGAATGGTTCTTTCTTTAACACGCAACGCATGATCCAGCAGTACGTTCTCAAGGCGTATTTTCCTTGATCTGTTCCGTTAAACCTTTAGGGTGTCTCTAATAATTCGATATTTTTATGTCTGGCAACTCGCGGACCTTTATTTCATAAGGCCCGCTCATGGCCCGGAACCATTTTTAGAGATGCCCTTTAATTAAAGCGGATTCCTGAAATTTAATAGGTGTCTTTTTGAGCGATTTGTCTCTGGAGGGAGCGGAACAAAAACAGCGTTCCTATTGTAATCAACAGCAGCGCGGTTAAGGCGGCGCGGTATTTGAAAGTTTGTGTGTCCTGGAAAATCCAGACGACGGTTCCCCACAGGAGCGGGCCTAAAATAGAAGCGGCTTTTCCCGCCAGCCCGTACAACCCGAAAAATTCACCCAGTTTTTCCGGCGGCGAGAGTTCCACAATGTAGGCGCGGCTGACCACCCACACCCCGCCCATCCCCATACCGGCCAGAGGGCCGACCAGCCAGAAGACGAGTTGACTTTGACTCAAAATCGCGATCGAAAGAGCCGCCACCCACAACCACAAGACCAACGCATAGCACCACCCGGTTCCTTTATGCTTGACCATCCAGCCGATGAGATACGATCCGATCATGGCGGCGGCGGTTGATGAGATCAAAAAAGTGGTGATTTCAGCATCAGTGAAATGCATCACTTTATTGGCGTACACGGACATGAACGCGATCACGGTGTTGACCACATCGAGAATGAGAAAGTGAATGAGGATAAATTTCAGCAGGAGTTTGTATTCACTGGCATTTGCCAGGGTTTGCTTGAGAGTGTGAAACGCATGGCCGATTTGAACTTTTTTATGTGTATTAACTTCCGGGTTTTTGACGAAAAGAAAACAGGGAATCGAAAAAATGAGAAACAGGGCGGCGGTGGGGATAAAAGCCGCCGATCGTCCTCCTGCCTCGACAAACGGTTTGACCAGGAGCAGGCCGGCAATGGAGCCGAGATACCCCAGGCTCACTCCATATCCTGAAACAAGACCGACGTGCGACCCCCGCGCTACAGAGGGAAGCATCCCATTGTAAAATACCAGGGCCGACTGGTAACAGTAATTAGCAATGACGAAAAAAAATATCCCGGTCAACAAATGATCAGTTTGGCCGATGCAGGCGGTTGCCACCACTGAAACCAAGGTCAATATTGTCAAGGGAATACGTCTTCGCCCGGTTTGATCGGAGATCGCGCCGTACACCGGAACACTGAGGGCCACTGCCAGCATGGACCCTGAAAGGGCGACGCTGTAAAGAATGTCGGGTCCCCCGTGGTCTACCGTCACCCAAAGGGCAAAGTAGAGGGAGATGACATTCATCGAAAAAATAGTATTGGCGAAGTCGTAAAGCGCCCAGGAGGCGATGACGCGTTTGTCAGGCGCTGGGCTTTCGCTGGGAAGGGTCACGGGACCGGGTGGACCGTTCGGAACCCGTAGATTTTATTTTTAATGCCGGGGGAATTACGGGCGCGGTGAACCACCTGCACTCCGTCGATATCATTGATCCAGGAACCGCCGCGCAGGACTTTCATCTTGCCCGGTTTTATTGGGCCTTCGGGATTGATTTCCGGGCTCATGCGGTAATAGTCTGCATCGTACCAGTCCAGACACCATTCCCAGACATTGCCTGCCGTGTTGAGTAATCCAAACGGACTGGCGCCGGACTGATAATAGTTGACGGGAGCGGTGTGAGGGTAGTTGTCCTGGTCGCCAAAAATATTTACGAAGTAAAAGAAAAATCCCTTGTCCCACACACTTCCCCAGGGCCACAGACGACCGTCGTTTCCCCGCGCGGCTTTTTCCCATTCGGCCTCGGTGGGCAAACGTCCGCCCTTCCACTTGGCATAGGCCATGGCGTCGTGCCAACTGACGCCCACGACAGGAAAATCGGGTTGGTTGAAATTAACATTCTGCCAGAGCAGTGGTTTTTCATGCCCGGTGGCACGCACGAATTCCATATATTTTTCGTTGCTGACTTCATACTTGTCGATGAAGTAGGCCGGTGTGAATACGAAATGCATGGGTTTTTCGTCATTCTTTCCCCCTGCGGTTCCCATTTGAAAATAGCCTGCGGGGATATAAACCATATCGAGAGGTGGTGTCGGTGAGGATGATTCAGGCGGTGCCGCAAAGAGAGAGGGGATGGAAAGAAAAAGGATGAACCCGAGTTGCGCTAGAAATTTTGTGCCACGCGGGACGTTCATGGGATGGAAAAAAAGCCGATGTGGGTCACCAGGTCTTCTCTGGTTTCGACCGGAAGGTCTGTCGCAAGGTTTTCAATGTTGATCCACTGGTAATGACCGTTCCAGCAGTTGAGGGTGACGATGTCATTTCCATAGACATCGTCTGTCCGATTCAGAAAAATCGGCGCCTGGCATTTTTTGCAGTACCCGCGGATATCAATCATTACCGAAAAACCTTCCTTCAAAATTTACATCAGAAAATTTAATCGAAACCTTTCAACCTAAAAAGACTGTTAAAGGTATTACAAATTTTAGTCTTATAAATCAATGGACCGCAAGGAATATTTTGCGTTTTCCCTGATTTAGATTTTTGAATAGGATTCAATAAGTCAAGGATATTTTCAGGGCGGGTCGTTTCACGCCGGGAGAAAAAATGTCAGCCAAATTTGTAGCCTCCCTGTTCCAGCATGGCTTTAACTGTGTCGAGAGGCAGTCCCACAATATTGGAATAGGACCCTGAATAGGACGCGACGATGGAAGCGCCTTCGCCTTGAATGGCATAAGCCCCGGCTTTGTCCAGCGGTTCTCCGGTTGCAACATAGCGGGAGATTTCCTCCTCGTTCAGAGGACGGATATCCACTTCCGATACCCCGACATCTTCCACTCGCTCGGAATTGACGATGACGACGCCGGTCATCACCTGATGCCGTCTGCCGCTCAGGCGTTTGAGGATATTGCAGGCATCCGCCGCGTCTTTGGGCTTGCCGATAATTTCATCATCAAGCACGACGATGGTATCGGCGCCGATCACGTAGTGGCCGGGGTGACTGCGGGCGACATCCACGGCCTTCAGGCGCGCGATGGCGATGGCGTTCTCCCTGGGGCTGAGGCCGGGTTGCAAAATTTCCTCCACTGAACTGGGGATAATCTCGAAATCTGCAACGATCTTTTTTAAAAGTTCCATCCGGCGTGGAGATTGAGACGCCAGAATGACTTTATTTTTTGGATGTGTCATACCCAGGTGGGTCCTAATATGCGTATAATGAAATTGCCTTCTGGTTTGGCAATAGAGATCCTGCATGGAAATTCATTCCAAACTACTTTATTATAGGAAAACTTCCAGTAGATCAAGTGAGTTCATAATAGCTCCTGCCGGGTGCAGAGGCTTTGATTTCAGTTTAAGCGCTTTAAGAGGGAAAAAGAATATGGCAGGTGCATCTTTTCAAGTTCAGGTAAGACATATTTTGGTGGACGATATAGAAGTGGCGGAGCTTTTAAAGGAAACGATCAATACCTCAAAGTCTGGGACCGGTCGGGTCAAAATGTTTATGAGCCTGGCTGAAAAATACAGCAAATGCCCGACCAAGGATGATGGCGGTAGTTTGGGATGGCTGGAGATGGGGTGGAACATCGCCGACCCCAGAGTGCCGCGTGGCGGTTTCAAAAAGCTTGAAAACGAGGAACTCTATAACATCATCAGTGCTGGATTGGATAATAAATCCATAGTGAGTAAAGTCGCAAACGGTCCGGTTAAAACCCACGAGGGTTATCACCTGTTCATGATTGCAAACGAATTCCATACGAACCGGATTCTTTAACGGCGGGTTCCTGTTTATTCGTCATTTTGGCGTTGCCGTCATCCGGGTCCACAAAATTGTAGGCGAAACAGCCGCTAGAGCATCGCACCATGTGATGCGGGCAAGATCGGCATGGCTCCTTCACCTCGGTGCTTTCAAACACCGTGGTCAGAAACTTGGAGCCCATTTTGGCGAGGGCGATGGAATTCACCTCTTTAAAATTTTTAACATTTCCCAGTTTGAGGTTGTGGAAGGGAAAACAGTTGAAACAGTCCCCCTGCCCATCGATATCCATCGGGCTGCCATCGGCGCAGCCGAAATAAAGATCCTGATCTTTCCATGTTGTCATCTCAGGAAGTTGTTTGCTGCCATGAAAGAAAATGCGTTCAACCAGAGGGTATTGATCTTCCTCAATCTCATCCAGAAAACACGGCGGAAACGAGCAGTCGAAACGAAAACAAAGTTGCGGAAAGTCATTTAAAATTTTCAGCATGCTTTTTCCCACTTTGGGGAAATCCCGGATGGGGAGGTAGATGTTATTGGCTTCGCCGACAATGGGGAAGGCCGGACTGACCCGGATCTTGTATTTCTGATCTTTGGGCAGGCCCACTTTTTGGTAAATCGCATCGATCTCGGCGCACTGGGTGTATAAATCCTGAGTCTTGGAATACACGTTGATACTGAAGATCACGCTGTAGCCGTTGGTCCTCATCAGCTGTTCGGCAACCTCTTTACACCGTTGATGGTTTTTCTTGCTGATGTTTTCCAGAGTCTGCCAATTCAAAAGGATGGCGAAATAGATATTCCGCTTGACCGAGCCTTCAATGCTGGCGGTTTTTACCATCAGGTCGAGGACCTTGTCCGGCATCAACCCGTTGGTGAAAACGTTGAGGGAGGTGTAAGGATTGACCGCATCCAGCGTTTGCTGAAAGATATCATTGAATTTTGGGTGCAGGGTGGGTTCGCCCCCTAAAAAATTGATGACGGGGTGCGACCTGATTTTGGGCAGGAGTTGATCGAGAAAAAAATCGTATTCCATGGATTTTCCCGGCGTTTTCACGGTTTCTTCCATGTATTCGTCCGCAAAACAGTAATTGCACTTTAAATTGCAATAACTGTTCAATATAATATTCATGGGCTGGCCCCAAAAGTGTATGACAAAACCCCCAACTGACCCATAACCTGTTAAATTAAAAGGTTTTTTTGGTTGCGTGGGATAATTCCTTGTCATTGTAGGAATTTATCTTTTTATCATAGCACTGAAGGGCGGGAATGACCCTACTTTCTACTCAAGACTCAAATTTTTTCTTTCTTCTAAGGATCTGGGAGGTTCCCGCATGGACCACCATTTTGAGTTCAAAAGGGTGGGTGCGGCAAATATTGGTCATGCCCTGAATGGCTTTGTCTTTAGCGTCGGTTTCATCTTCGGCGTCGCATTTCATCTCCCAGACATTGGCAACGGTGGGGATTTTCTCAAAGCCGTGTTCTTCCAGGCGCAACAAAACATCCTTTTGATCGTGTTCCTGAATGTCGTGGAATTCCGCCACGATCAATACATTGAAAACTGGCATTGACGCTAAACTCCTTTTGCAATTATCGGTTGGTTGATATATGAGGGGGTAGTGTATAATACACAAGGGAAAATGGGAACCGGTGGTTCTAAAGTTTCCTTTTCCTTTTAAGGTCGTGCCTTCCTGCCACTCAACCGATTCGTGATTTCTCTTGTCCTCCTTGCATCGATTCCTCACTAATATTTTCTGGACCGTTTTCGGCAAGGGTTGCGTGCAAGTTATTTTATTTGCGGTTTCCATTCTGATCACGCGCTATCTGGGAAAAGAACAACTGGGGGTATACGCCACCCTGCTCGTCATTCCGGCGTTTGTGCGGTTGGTGAATCAATTCGGCCTGGAAACGCTGATCAACAAAAAACTGCCTGAAATCAATGTACAGGATCCGAGCGGGAGACAGGCACGCTTTCTGGTGCGGCGGCTGTTGAGCGTTCGTTTGGTCTCGTCCCTGGTGTTTTGCGGTGCGCTTTATTATTTTCTTCCCATCTACTTTAATTTCATTCACATGCCGGAACTCCTGAGTTACCGGGCGGCCCTCATTCTGTATTTTGGCGGCATCACGCTGGAGTCCTTCTTAAGCACTTTGTTCATGACCCGGCTGCAATTCAAAACCGTCTCTCTTGTGGAAACGGGGAGCGCTCTTCTCAATCTGGTCTTTCTTGGAATTTTTATTTCTATGGATCACGGCATTGTCGGTGTGTTGTACGCCTATATTTTGTCGGTGAGCCTGAATGTGATCGTGTATTTATTTTTATCGGTGCAGGACTTCAAAGGCGAGAGCGCGGTCCCGAAGTGGCAGGAGATGAAGCACCTGGCCTGGGTGTCGTACTGGATCAGTTTGTTGAGCTTTGGGCTGATGACGCAAAGCGACGTTCTGCTCATGAATTATTTTCATGTCGATCCCGTGAGCATTGGTTATTATCATCTGGTCACCAGTCTGGGGGGCATGGCGGCCTTTGTGCTGGCGGGAATCGGCCCTCTGGCGTTATCGCTGTTTTCGGAAGCTTATGCGCGTGAGTCGCAAGGTGGGTTGTCCCGGTCCTGGTGCGAGATTGTTGGGTTCTCCGCGTTTCTGACCGTTCCCATTTACGTGTTTGTCTTTTTTAACGCCGAGACGCTGATCACCTTTGTTTATGGAGATGCATTCTCTGATGCCGCTCCCCTTCTTTCTTTTTATATTGTGTTGCTGGGAATCAGTGTGGTGCTGGGGACCAATTTTACTGTATCCACGCTTTTCGTTCTGCACCGCAGGGACACGGCCATGCGCTCCACCGTGGAAGGCAGTATCCTGAATGTCGGGCTGAACCTGATTTGCATTCCAATTTATGGGGTGATGGGAGCGGTGGTGGCCACGGGATCGGTTATGGTGTATATGGTAGTGCGACAGTTGCTGGTGATTCAAAAGGAGATGGATATCCGGCCCGTGTTTCCTGTCATCGGCAAGTGTTTCATGTTTTCGATAGCGGCGATCGCTCCGACTTTGATTCTGTCGCAAGTTGCAGGTTCGCATCTGATATGGAATGGGGTGGTCTATCTGCTAGCGTTTTTTATTCTTTTAGTTTGGCGGAAACCGTTTACTCAGGATCACCGTCATTTAATCGTCAATATTTATCCCGGCCTGGACCCGTGGGTTCGGTGTTTTGTGCAGGCGCGGTGAAAATGGAAAGCAGGCGTGTGGAGGCGTTAAAGTTATGAGTGTTACGCATGAATTTGAATTTTGCGGTCAACCGATGGGAGCCGGTCATCCGCCGCTGATTGTGGCCGAGATAGGCTTCAATCATAATGGCGATGTCGCTCTGTGCCAGCGTATGATTCAGGCCGCTGCTGCCAATGGCGCCGATGCTGTCAAGTTGCAGACGTTCGTGGCAGGAGAATTGTATTCCAAACGATTCCTAGCCAATGACCCGGCGGACCCTAAAAAGGAAATTCCTTTGTACGAATTTTTCCAACGTTCGGAGTTGAAACCTGAAGAGTATGAGGAATTGTTTGCCTATGCCGAGGAGCTTGGCATTCCGTTGTTCTCGACGCCGTTTGACGAAGCATCGTTGGACATGCTGGTCGAGCTTGGCGTGCCGGCGATCAAGGTGGCATCGCCCGATTTGACTTATCTCGATTTTATAAAGCGGGTGGCGCGAAAACATCTTCCGGTTGTGTTGTCAACGGGAATGGGAGACGTCGGTGAAATTGAAAAGGCCGTGAATGCCGTTCGCGGCGAGGGAAACGACCGCATCGTACTTTTGCATTGTGTTTCCAACTACCCGTCCCGCTATGAAGAAATGAATATGCACTGCCTGGCGGAACTTAGAACCCGCTTCAAGGTTCCTGTCGGACTCTCGGATCATACCACCGACAACTTGTCGGCTATCGTCGCGGCCTCTCTGGGTGCGGTGATGATCGAAAAACACTTCACCCTCGATAGAAATCTACCCGGTGCCGACAACGCCCTATCGATGGAGCCCGAAGAGCTAAAGCAATTGAAACAGGCGACGGTTTCTGTTGGAAAAATTTTAGGCGATGGAAAAAGAAAACTTCAGCCTTCGGAGGTGCCGGTCAAGCAATCGGCGCGCAGAAGCCTGGTGGCCCGCGTGGACATCGAGGCGGGCACGGTCATTTCTTCCGATATGGTGGCGGTGAAACGACCGGGCACGGGAATTCCGCCCGACGGTTTGGAGCGCATCATCGGCAAGAAAGCCAAGTCTAAAATTTGCGCCGAAGAATTAATCACCTGGGAAATGATTTGAGACCGGTCCGGTTTTTGGGAATGTCATGGCCAAGTTAGACTCCTATCTGATAGAGAATAAATTCCGTCAAATCGCTTCCTTCATTGATGCCGGAAGCCATGTGTTTGATATGGGGTGCGGCGAAGGGCAATTGGCCCCCGTTCTGACTGGAAAAGGATGCCGCGTGGATGGAATGGATATTAATATCCGTCGAATGACGGCCTCCCGCTCCCATTATAAAAATTTATATGAAGGAAATATTGAAACATTCGCATTTGATCAACACGCTCACCAATATGATGTAGTAGTTCTTGCAGACGTTTTAGAACACCTGCAAGCTCCCGAGAAGGTTCTGGAAACATCGCGCGCGCTCCTGAAAGATAAAGGAAAAGTTTTAATTTCATTGCCCAATGTAGCTTATTATTCGAACCGGATGGGCCTGCTTTTCGGTCGGTGGGAGTATCAGGACGAAGGAATTCTTGACCGGACCCATTTGCGGTTTTTCACCCTGCGTACAGGGAGGGAATTCATCGAAACCAACGGTTATGATGTGAGCGAGATGGTTCCGGAAATGCCGGTGATTTCATCGAAGTGGAAGCGTCTTATTTTTTCTTTTGCGTGCCATCAATGGCCTTCGTTATTTGCCATCGGTTGGGTTATCGAAGCGCGGCCTGAAAAAAAACATCCTTTATCCTCTTCCTGAACCGGAGGTGAAACCATCACCCCGAGGCTTCGCTTTCCTTTGGTTTGAGAGTCAGTTTTTCGGTTTTCCCTGCCTTGATCCGGCACAGCCCCGCGACGATGCTTCCCAGGATGCAATGCGTCAGTGCCGAGATCGCTCCTGGAACGGTGGCCAGCGCATAGCCCGGAAAATTACTGCGAGCAAGCTCCGTGGCCAACCCGGAGTTCTGCATCCCCACCTCGATGGAAACCGTTTGCGCGTCTTTTTCCTTAAATTTCAGCATACGAGATAACAGGTAGCCTAGTAAAAATCCCAGTACATGCAGAGAGAGGATGACGATCAACAAATGCAACCCGGTTTCCATGATGGCGGTTTTTTTTGCGGCCAGAATAAAATCCACGATGAACACGATGGAAAGCACGGCCAGCAGGGGCGTGTAGGGATTTATTTTTTTGACCGCCTGGTGAAAATAATGATTCAGGAAAACTCCCAGCAGGACGGGGAGGATCACGATTTTCAGGGTGTTGAGCAATAATCCAAGAGTATCCACCTGAATGGCGGTTCCCGTCAGGTCCCTGGATAAGGACTCGATCAATAGAGTTGTCAAAACGGGCGTAATGAGTGCCGCCAGTAAGGTAGAAAATGTGGTCAGGCTGACAGATAAGGCGACATTGGTGCGGCCAATGAAACAAACCACATTGGATGCGGTGCCTCCCGGACTGCACGCCACCAGCACGATGCCGATCATATAATCGATGGGCAGGTTGAAGGCCTTGGCCAACCCGTAGCCCAATGCGGGCATGATGATGTATTGCAGGCTCACGCCGAGAAGAATGGAGCGGGGGATTTTCAGTACTTGCTGAAAATCGCTTAAGCTCAGCGTCAACCCCATGCTCAGCATGATGATGCCGAGGAACATCGGTATCCAGTCGGGCTGGAACCACATCGCGGTGGCGGGTTCCCACAGCGCTAAAACAGCGCCTGCCAACACCCAAAGGGGAAACGCATTCGCTAGGGTGAGAAAAAACTTCTCAGTGGAATTCACTTAAAGTGGGTTCAAGGTTTTTGGACGAGAATGCTGGAATAGGCGATCTCGCCATCGTCGAAGGCCTGGTAGCGGATGATCTTAAACCCTTTAAAAATTTCGAGAAGCTCGTTGGTTTCAAGAAGCCATTTGGGGTTGAACTTCGCGTATTTCAGATAATCCATATTGTAGGTTTCGACCAGGGCCATGCCACCGGGTTTGAGGGCTTCCATAAACTGGGGGAACAGATCCCGTTGCATATAGTAGGTGCAGATGATGAGGTCGTAGGCGTTTTTTTCAAGGGTATGCGTTTCCAGATCGACGACCTGGGTTTCGATTTTCGCATTTTGAGACTCAGCCAGTTGCCGGGCTTTTTGCAGTCCCTTCTCCGAAATATCCAGCCCCAGAACATTGAACCCCTTGGCGGCCAGATAGACCCCGTTGCGTCCTTCGCCCATGGCGATGTCGAGGGTTTTCCCTTTCGGGAGCAGGTGTAAGTTTTCTACCAGAAAAGGGATGGGAGTTTTCCCGAAAATGTAGGTCTCCGTGTCGTATTTACCGTCCCATCGGGATTTATCTTTCTCTTTGGCAATCCCCTGAGCCGGGATCAGAAGGAGAAAGACCAGAATACAGATTCCTCTGAAAATCGAAGGATGCACAGGTCGGCAAAGTGGTATCATGGGAGTGTTCCTTAAAGGGGATTTTTATTTATTCTACCGGATGGAGGGGTTCTGTCAAGACGATTTGCCCATTTGATTTGCCTGCCGGAAGATTGTAAAATGAAGCGATCCCAACCCCTATCAATAATCTTGATTCTTGGTTAAAGAATTTGTTTGGAGGTTCACATGCAACATCCCTCAAGGTTCCAGACCCTAAAGGCGCTTTCAATATTTTTGGTGGTGTTGCTTTGCGCGACGCCGGTTCTGGCCGTTGGTTTGAAAGATAAAAAACCCGTCGCCCAATCGGTTGACAAACGGTTCAAAGATTTTGGCGATGGCACCATTTTGGATGCAAAAACGAACTTGATGTGGATGAAAGAAGATACCTGGCAACGGGAAGGCAAATGGGTCAATTGGTACACCGCCCAGGAATATTCGCAACGCATGAACAATAAAAACTTTGCCGGATACTCCGACTGGCGGTTGCCCACGCCTGAAGAAGCCCAGACTCTTTATGAGCGTCGTAAACGAAACGTAGACAAAGATGGCGATAAAATCTATATGGACAGCATGTTTCCTGCCGGGGCCGGGTGGAGCACCTGGACCAATAAGGAAAAAAGCGGTAAAGCGGTCGTTGTCTCCTTGAAAGATGAGGGCGGTGCAACTTATCAAGACAAAATTAGTGGCGCCGATGCTTTTCTGCGCCTGATCCGTGGTCCAGTTTCCTGATTCGGCCCACTCCCTAAGAAATTTCCTCAACATATTGATCTATTAGCATCTTCTTCAGCACTCCGTGCGGCTTTTCAAATTTCAGAAACCTCTCCTGATTGCGTAAAACTTCATAGCAGAATCGTCAATAAGTAACTTCTCTTTTTATTATTTCCGTAGAATCATTAAAGTAGTGTGGTCAAGAAGGCTTTAGGGGTTTATTATTTTGTTAGTCGGAAAAAATAAATAAAGAGTTGTTGGCAATATTTTATAGATCACGAGAGCGAGTTTGATTTTCCCCGGGAAAGGGGCGAGGAAGTTGCTGGAATATTTTGTTTAATTTTTGATCGTCCTTATTAGGGGTAACACAAATAAAGGAGGTAACAAAAATGGTGAACATTAAAGTAATTTTTCTGGTATTGGTTCTTGCAGGGTTTATTTCGTCTCCAGTCATAGCCGGGGATGCCCCTCCGAATCCTCTCAAGGGATACACGATACATGTATCGGCTCCGCATATTATGGATGGGGAAGTGATCGGTCCTTTTCATCATTATTGCAAACCGATCAATGCAGATATCATCCAATGCATCTTGTTTGAATCCACGGATGAAAATGCCCGCATGACGGAAGTCGAATACATGGTTTCTAAAAAGCTGGCGCGGTCGGTGATTCCTGAATGGTCTCACCTGCAAAACTGGCATGACCATAAGCAGGAAATTGAAACCGGGCGTGTTGTTATTCTCAACCCCACGGACCCTAAAGAGCAGAAGGGTTTGGCGGAGTATGTGAGCGAGACCGATGGCATCATTTTTCACCTTTGGCCTAAAGGGGCTCCTATTCCTGACGGTTCGGTCATGATCGCTCAATCCATCGGACATTGGGAAGCGCTGCATGGGCAAATGGGTAAAGAAATCGCCAAATAGGAAAAAGAAACCAGTTCTTCCGGAAGCATCGCCCATCTGACAGATGAAATCTTCAAGAAGCTGGGAATTTCTGAAACGGCGGGGTCTTTTGGTAAGTGACGATTTTAAAGAGACAATAACACCATACCCGCTCGCCTTCTTCCTGCAAGCTAAAGAAGGTGGGCGGGTGATCGATATGTTTGAGGAAAGTTTTCGATGACAAAACTGGCAGGATATATTTTGGGTGCTTTAATTCTTCCGGCCCTTACAGGTTTGCCAACCGCGTTTGCGTTTCATTCAAGTATTTACGAGCCGAGGGTTCCAAAAGAAATTCTGGAAAAGGTTCAGGAGATCGAGAATCCTTATCCAGCGGACCCTGAGCGAATAGAAGCCGGAAGACAAATATATTTCGGCAAGGGATTGTGCGTGACCTGCCACAGCAAGGACGGGACTGGAGTGAGGGTTCCCGGTCATTCTCCCCGCAACTTCACTAATAAAAAATGGCAGGAGTTGCGTACGGACGGAGAATTGATGTGGGTCTTGAGGAATGGCAGCCCCGGAACGGGAATGCCCATCCGGGTTGGGAATGTGATTTCAGAGGAGGAAGGCTGGAATGTTATTCACTTCATCCGAACTTTTTCGCAGGATTGACTGCCTCCCTTAATCTATAAAGGAGTTGACATAAATGGTTAACAAAGTTCAAAGACGGCAGGTGTGGATTTTTACATTATTTTTAGCGACCTTTGCAATTCTCTCCTTGCCTGGATCATCGGTATTTGCGGTGGAACCGGAGTGGAAAGAAAATCAGCAGACTTTGGGGGGGCAGGAAAAGGAATTTCCCAACGGGATGATTCGAAAGGTGGTGCGTGAGGGAATGCCCCACAAAAATCCCGTGGACTTGGAAGAACCTCTCCAGGGTATTTGTCCTCAGGAGCGAAACACCCCCCAGGCTCCTGAGCCCTTTTACAAGATGACAAATCCTCTGGAACCGACTTCGGAAAATCTGCGGGCAGGCGAGACGCTGTTTAAAATTGATGCTGGGCCTACGGCTTGCAAGGTATGTCATGGTTATGGCGGGGATGGTTTGGGCGTAATTTTTGAACAATTGACTCCCAAGCCGAGAAACTTCACTTGTTATTATATGATGGATGACATCCCCGATGGACAAATCTACTGGATTATTAAAAACGGATCGCCGGGTACCAAAATGCCATCGTTCGGGGCTTTGAGTGATACGGAAGTTTGGCAATTGGTACTTTTCATCCGGCAATTTTCCAAAAAATTCAAATAGAGGGAAATGGATTCAAGCTCATGAAAGTTTTTCTTAAATCCATTTTTTCTTTGCTGATTTTATTTTTTATATTGGCAATGGCGGCGCAGGTTTTGGCAGGCCCCATGATGATGCGGCATGGCAAAGGGCCGGGAATGCATCATCACAGCATGGGCTTTGGCGGCAAAGGAAATTGTCCGCAACTGAGGGTGACGGCCCAGGCGCCTGAAGATATTTATCGGTTGAAGAATCCGTTGGAACCCACGCAAAAAAATCTGGATGCAGGGGAATCTTTGTTTCGCGTGGAGGCACAGCCCACGGCCTGCAAAATTTGTCATGGCGTGGAGGGCAATGGATTTGGAATGATGGCACAGGGATTGAACCCTCCACCCCGGAACTTTTCTTGTGCTGAAACCATGCAGGAAATTCCAGATGGTCAGTTGTTCTGGATCATCAAAAACGGATCTCCGGGAACGGGAATGCCGGCATTTACGGAGTTGCAAGAGAAACAGGTTTGGCAATTGGTTCTTTATCTGCGAAAGCTGGCAAAATAGCACGGGTCGGGCATGAAGGATCAGCCGGACTTTAAATAAATTTTTCCGGATTTCATCCTGATAAAAGGAGAGTCAACATGGTAAGTAAAAAAAATTCCGGCGGAATTTTTCTTTTCAGTTTTTCGGGTTTTTAATAATTTCTTCAGTATTATTGGCCGGAGGGCAGGATACCCCTGTTTTCGCTGGAGATTGCTCCCAGCCAAGGAAAACCAAGCAGGCACCCGCCGATATTTATAATCAGAGCAACCCTATCGCATCCACTTCTGAAAATATAAGCGAGGGGAAATCGCTTTATCAGAAAAATGCGAAGCCGCTTGCCTGCGCCCAATGCCACGGACCGCAAGGAGATGGGAAAGGACTCATAGGAGGCGCACTGACTCCCAAACCGAGAGATTTTACCTGTTCTCAAACCATGAAGGATTTGCCCGACGGTCAGTTATTCTGGGTCATCAGAAAAGGGTCTCCCAACACGGCCATGCCGGCCTACAGCGACCTTTCCGATGAAGAGATCTGGCAGGCGATTCATTATATCCGCCAGTTCGCCAATTAGACGTTGCGATCGTTCTCTCATAGTGAAGCAAGGGATTACAGGTTTCTGCGGATCAATGAATCGTTAGTTTTTTGTATTTCGACCGGCGGTTTTCCTCTTTGCCCTTCAGTTCCTGCTTGTGTTTTTCCCTGTATTCATCAAAATTTCCTTCAAACCAGCGCACCTTGCTGTTGCCTTCAAACACCAGGAGATGCGTGCAGATTCTATCCAGGAAACAACGGTCATGGCTGATCACCAGGACACAGCCATTGAAGTTCAAAATGGCATTTTCCAGGTTGCTGAGGGTGGTGACATCCAGGTCATTGGTGGGCTCGTCCAGTAGGAGAACGTTCCCCCCCCGGCGCAGAAGCTTTGCCAGATGCACGCGGTTGCGTTCTCCGCCGGACAGGTTGGCGACACTTTTCTGCTGGTCCGTGCCTTTAAAATTAAAGCGGCCCACATAGGATCTTGAGTTGACCGTTTTCCCCGCGATTTCAATGTGGTCGGTGCCGTCGGTGATCTCTTCAAACACAGTTTTGTTTGCATCCAGTTCGTGACGGTGCTGATCGACGTAGGATAATTTCACCGTTGATCCCAATTCAACCGTTCCAGCATCCGGCTTGTCTTCTCCGACAATCATTCGAAATAGCGTGGTTTTTCCTGTCCCGTTAGGCCCGATCAGGCCGACGATGGCGCCTCTCGGAATAGACAGGGAAAGATTTTCAATCAGCAGATTGTCGCCAAAGCCTTTAGTTACGCCATTGATCTCGATGACTTTTTCGCCAAGCTGGGGGCCGGGGGCAATTTGAATTTCCAGAGAGTTCTCTTGAATCTCCTGTTTATTGGTGAGCATATTTTCGTAATTCTGCACCCGCGCTTTATTTAATTTTCTTCGCGCGCCGGGGCTGGTGCGCAACCATTCCAGTTCTTTTTGCAGGCGTTTGTGCATGCTGGACGCGCTCTTTTCCTGATGCTGTAAGCGGGCGGCTTTTTGTTCCAGCCAGGACGTATAATTTCCCTCAAAAGGAATTCCCTTGCCATTATTCAGTTCAAGAATCCATTTGGTGATGTTGTCAAGAAAGTAGCGGTCGTGGGTGGAGACGATCACATTGCCGGGAAAATTGGCGAGGGTTTCTTCCAGCCATTGCACGGTCTCTGCATCCAGATGGTTGGTGGGTTCGTCCAGCAGAATCATGTCGGGCTTTTGCAGAAGCAGTTTGCAGAGTGCCACTCGCCGGGCCTCACCGCCGGATAACGTCGAGGCGATTTGATCGTCGGCGGGAAGAACCAATGCATCCATGGCGACATTGACCTGGCGGTCCAGTTCCCAGCCATCCACGGCGTCTATTTCATCTTGCAGGCGGCCCATTTTGTCGAGCGCTTTTTGCATCTCGTCGTCTTCCATGGGTTCCGCAAGCCGGGCACTGATGTCATTGAACTCCTGAATCATTTGCTGAATATGGCTGAATGCTTCCTCGACATTTTCGCGCACGGTTTTATCCTGATTCAGAACCGGCTCCTGGGGAAGGTAACCGATTCGGGTGCCCTTCATGGATTCGGCCTGGCCCTCGAATTCCTTGTCCTCTCCTGCCATGATCCCGAGGAGTGTCGATTTTCCGGACCCATTTTCCCCAACGATGCCAATTTTGGCGCCATGGTAAAATGAAAGGTGGATGTCTTTAAAAATGGCTTTGGTGCCGTAAGTTTTGCAAAGCCCCTGCATTGTAAAAATATATTCTCCTGCCATGAGTCCTCTTTATATATAAGTTAAGGGGTATTGTTGACGAGTGGAATTGCCACAGACCGGTTTCAAATTTGGATCTTGTGGGATTTCATTTGTAGCACAATGAAGTCTTTCTCGTTATTAAAAATGATGTCCATTTCCAAAATATCGGCGATCCATGCAAAAGTTTTGCTGGAATAAAAGGCAATGTGCGTCGGGTCTCTTTTATAGTACCAGTTATCGAAGGACTCACGACAAGGAAGGTTATTTTTTTGCGGAACCTGTCGGGTCATGACACCCAGATAGCCTCCAGGGTTGAGAAGCGTGGCCAAACGAGCGACTTCTTTTTCCGGCTCCTTGAAATGCTCAAACGTTTCGGTGGATAGGATGAGGTTGAATGCGCCGCTTAAATCTGAGTCGGGAAAGAAATAACGATCATATCCTGAGACGGTATAGCCTTCGTGTGTCAGCAGGGTTTTTAAAACAGGTTCGTAGCCACAGCCATAATCCAAGATGGTTTGCACTCCCTGACAGACATGCTGGACGATCTGAATTTTTTCCTGAAACATTTGAACGTAGCCTTCGTTATCCAAACTGTTCTCATGTTTCAGATAATGCCCGATTTCCTCTTTCTCCGGGATGAAATATTTTTCAGGGACAAAGATCAATCGGCAAATGGAACACTCCCAGTATTCTCTTTTATCTCCGGCGAGAAAAAAATTGGATTGTGAGTTGCATAAAGGACAATTCATCAGATTTAACGGGCTGAGCGGGACACTGGATTGATTTTTCCGGTTTTTTTATTTTACTTGATTCCAGATGATGCGCGGATATAATCAGGAATTAATTTGAATTAACTGAAAAATTAGTCTTTGCCTTTTTTACAGGCCGAGCCTTTCCACAAAGGGTGAGCGATGGCAGTTTATGTGAATGGTAACGCAATTCGACCTGGGTTTGTCATTAAGTACAATGATAATTTGTACCGGGTCATGTCGGCAGAGCACCGGACCCCTGGAAATAAAAGAGCTTTTATGCAAGCAAAGCTTCGCAAGATCAAGGATGGAACTCAAACCGAGGTCAAGTTTCGCGCCGATGAGGCCATAGAACGCGTAGTTATAGAACAATCTGAAATGGAATATTTGTATAGCGATGCCTCTGGATATTGTTTCATGAACTGTGAGACTTATGAACAGAGTTTTTTTGATGAAAAGTTCGTCGAGGACGCTAAAAAGTTTTTACTACCCAATGCCCGTGTTCAGGTCGAGTTTTGTGATGAACTGCCTATCGGGATTTCGTTTCCAGAGACCGTTGACCTTGAGGTGACGGAAACCGACCCGCCATTGAAAGGCGCCACAGCCTCCGGGTCTGGAAAACCGGCGACCCTGGAAACCGGCCTGGTGGTCAACGTTCCGCAATTTATTCAGATCGGAGAACTTGTTAGAGTCTCCACAACCTCTGGAGACTATCTGGAACGGGTAAAAAACTAAAACTCCAGCCTTTTTCCGGAAACTTCGATTCCTAAATTTTTACCATCAAGCGCTTTTGCGCAGGCGAATTTTGGCTTCGCATCTTGGCTTTCCCCTCCGTTCCGGCCTCACAATTCCACAGAAGCGTTCGAATTGTGACTATCTAAGGAATTCTCCTTCTCAAGGGTTTATAGTTTATTTATGTGTAAGTATTTGAATTATAATGATTTATATGGATATCGGGAGGATTGTGAGATAGATCGTATCTGCAGGACGAAGTGGGCCATACTTCAATAAATGGTTTGAAAAATCGCAAGTTATTGGCGCTAGCAGGTTGCTGAAAAACTATTTTTGGGATCTTAAAATGTTAAATTCAAGTTTCCTGTTAATTTAAGAAAACCAGTAGCACAGGCGACCTATCCTTAAAGTCAATGCGGAAGTGCGGAATTTAATTCCGCCTTTCCAGCCTGTGCGCACAGCCTGGAAAGGCTGTGCCACTTAAAAGCAAAAACCTGTAAAACTTATTAAAAGCAAAAACCTGTAAAACTTAACCCGCTGACGGATTTTTCTCTTTTTCAGCAACCTGCTAGTCAACTTCATTTGCGGTTGTCGGCAGGATTTGGCGATGTATTTGATTTGACAACTAAAAAGGTTTAAATTATATTTAAAACTCTATAATTTTGTTGAATTTTAAAGATTTATAGTTTGATTCCCCTCCCTTGAATCCGTCCAGAGGTACCTCGTGGAAAACTCAGTAACAGATAATTCCTTAAGTATTGTTGAGTTGGTGATGCAATCCAGCACTATGGCAAAGGGTGTTTTATTGATTCTTTTGATATTTTCAATGATTTCCTGGGCCATCATCCTGAGTAAATTTTTTGTGTACAAATTAGCGAAAAAAGAAGACAGGAAGTTTTTATCCAATTTTTCCAAATCCGAGAACCTGACACACATCTATAATTTTTCCAGAGAACTTCGATACAGTCCCATTGCCCGAGTATTTTTGAGCGGCTACCGGGAGCTGTTTCTTTTTCAAGATATGGCGAAAAAAGAACGGGATCGACGAGGAGAATCGCCATCTACGCATGGAGAGCCTCTTTCCGTCAAAGACATTAAAGGCATCAGCCTGGTTCTCAACAAGGCCATCAATCGGGAAATTACCCGGTTATCGCAGGGGTTGGATTTTTTAGCCACGACCGGCAGTACGGCTCCCTTCATCGGTTTGTTCGGGACGGTCTGGGGCATCATGCACTCCTTTCGGGCGATTGGGATGCAGGGGTCCGCCAGTATCGGCGGTGTGGCTCCGGGTATCGCGGAGGCGCTGATTGCCACGGCGGCAGGCCTGGCGGCGGCTATTCCGGCAGTCATTTTCTATAATTATCTCAGCGATAAAATCCGACTGTTTACAAGTTCGATGGATGATTTTTCGCATGATTATATCTATATGGTGGAAAAAAACTTCATGCGGGAACAGGCGCGTGACAGAACATTTGATTTTTCCTGATACAGGTTTAAACAACATGAATTTGGAGAGACAAGGATGCTAAACAGGCGGCGACCCATGATGGCGGAAATCAACGTCACCCCCTTTGTAGACGTTATGCTGGTGCTCCTTGTTATATTCATGATTGCGGCGCCCTTGCTGCAACATGGAGTGGATCTTCAATTGCCCGAGGAGTCGATCGTCCCCGTAAAAACCGAGGATATTCCAACAGTATCCCTGCAAAGCAATAAAAAGATATTCTGGGATAAGGAGGAGGTGGGCAATCTGGTGGATCTGACTCAGAATATTAACCAATATCTTCAGCAACACAAAAATGGCGGTGTGTATTTGCGAGCCGATAAGGAGCTCGACTATGGATTCGTCATGCGAGTGATGGCAACCATTAAACGGGCGGGTGTCAAAAATATAGGTATGGTCACTGACCCTTCGGGATCATGAAGTTGCAAATCGCAAAGTCGTGGGATTTTAACCAAATGCTGGTGGCATCTGTCTTTGCCCACCTGTTGTTAATGACAGTTGTCATTTTTCTTCCCAAATCCACTTTTAAAGAAATCATCATCACTCCCGCATTTGTGGTCGAATTGGTTGATGTTTCCACTAATCACAAAAAAGCCGTGCAAAAACTCGCTCAGAAAAGGGAGCTGCAGAAAAAATCCACTCCTGAGCCTAAGCCCGTTCCTCCTCCCAAGGAAATGGAGCCGATACGGCAGGCATTAAAGATGCCGCCTGTTCCTCCCGACAAATCGAAAAAGATGCTGAACCAGCTGAATCAATTGAATAAAAAGCCTTCGGGGGTCGTGCAGGAGCTGGACCAACTTGCCATGTTGGTTCCTAAAGTTTCTATCAAGAAACCCGTGATAAAAACAAGTCAGCCCATTCAAGAGAAAACTTTTGACGAATTGAATGCGTTGAAAAACAAAAAGTTGGAGTTCAAACCAAGTAACGTAGAGCCTCTTCCTATAGAAGACTCCCTGGATCAATTTGAAAATTTTAAGATGAAGGAATTGGAAAAACAGCAGGATGGGAAATCGGCGGTGGACCTTTTGCAAGAGCTGGCGAAGATTGAATCTAAGCCTTCTGAGGCTAATGAGCCGCTGGAAACTCAACCACAGGAACCAACGCCGGTCCCGGAAAAATTCCAAGCGTATGATCCTATCCTTCAGAAACTTGAATCTCTGAATTATGAACCAAAGGAAATTAAAACGGATATTGTGGCTAGCCAATCATCATCCAAGGCGTTCGAAAGCGATATCCGCAAAGTAAACGCTCCCGAGCAGGTACATGTGGAAGTTGTTGTCTCTCCCGGCAAGGCTTTTGTCCAGTCTGCAAATCAAGGGGAGCCCAGTGCGGACGCTCTGGCCCAGTACGGAGGGATGATTAAAGAACAGGTTTTTAGAAACTGGAAGAATCCTTTAGGACAAGATCATAATAAACTGGTTGTTTTTTCCATTAATATTTACCGCAAGGGTAATATAGACCGGCCCGAACTCCAAATGAGTTCAAAGGTGGAGTTGCTCGATAATCTGGCGTTAAGCGCCATTCTAAAATCCGAACCGTTTCCACCCTTTCCGAAAGAAATAGAATCTTCATACCTTGGCATAGACATTCAATTTAAATATACCCCATAAAAAGGCTGACATGATTCCTAAACTCATACTGACTGTGTTTATTTGGTTGCAAATTTTTCCAGCGATGGTTTTTGCCGAACCTAAAATTCGTATTGAACTGGAGAAGGAAACCCGTAAAAAAGTAAATATTGCCATTCCTGAATTTAGCTTAGAGGAAAAATATGAAGACCCCGAAGCATTGGGGAGGGAAGCCAGCAGTATTCTGCAAAATGATTTAAAACTTTCTGAGCATTTTGTCGTGATCGATCAGGATGTTTATAAAGATATGGCGCTTTTGGAGCAGAATCGAAAAACGGTGGATTATTCCGGGTGGAATGCAATGGGCACCCAATGGTTGTTGAAGACGCAGTATAAAATCAATCCGCTGGATAAATCGTTCAATGTCACCTTTCGACTTTATGACACGGTTAACGAACGGTTTCTGTTAGAGAAGCGATATACATCGACCCGGAAATTTCTACGAAAAGCCATTCATCAGTTTGCCGATGAAGTCGTATTGCAACTGACGGGGAAACGGGGCATCGCAGAAACAAAAGTCGCATTTTTATCTCAGATTGATGGCAGCAAGGAAATTTATACCATCGACTTTGATGGCCACGGGTTGCGTAAGATTACGGATGAAAAAAGTATTATTCTTACCCCGGCCTGGTCACCGGACGGGGGCTGGCTTGTGTATACGTCTTATGCGGCACGCAACCCGGATCTGATGATGATTTCCGCCTCCGGGCAAAAAAGAAGAACCCTGTTAAAACTGCCCGGTCTCAATGCCGCTCCGGCCTGGTCGCCCGACGGACAACGCATTGCGATGGTTTTGAGCAAGGACCGTAATTCGGAGGTTTATGTATTAGAGAAAAATTTTGGTCTCAAACGCTTGACGCGTCATTTTAATATCGACACCTCCCCTACCTGGTCGCCCGACGGAAAACAGATTGCATTCACTTCCGACCGTTCCGGAACAGGAGCCCCGCAAATTTATATCATGTCCGTGAAGTCCGGAGACGAAGGTGGCGTCAAAAGAGTTTCCTTTGGCTCCAGTTACAATGACGACCCTGCCTGGTCTCCCAATGGCGATAAAATTGCCTTCACCTCCCGTGTCGGTAAACAATTTCAAATAAAAATTTACGACCTCGAATCCAAAAAAAGTGAGCAGTTTACTTTTGGTCCAGGAAGCAGCGAACAGCCCGCCTGGTCGCCAGACGGTCGATTTATTGTTTATCGGCATAAGCAGGAAGAAAAATTGCAGATTTTCGCCAAACCGGTGAATGGAGGAAAACCCAGACAATTGACGTTTGTCAAGGGTGGGGGATACAGCCCGGCCTGGTCTCCTTACACTCGAAAGTAAAAAATAGAAGAAAAATCAAGTAATGTTGCGTGAAATTTACATTTACGTGTACTTACCATAAACTTTTATATTTTTGGTGATTAACGCCCGTTCAGCTGAAGCAAAAAGAATATTGTGATATAAATCAAATAGTTTGCTGTTGCCAAGGGGCTGAAAATTTTGTACAATTAGTGTAATTCTTATTGGGAATTATAATTCGCTGGAATTGCGGATTGATAATACTTTTTGAAGTTGCGGGTTTTTGGTTGTTTAGCAATACTTTTATCAAAGTAGCCGGATTAATTATTAAAAATACAATTAAGAGTGTCTAATTAAATGAAAACGAGGGAAATTATGTCAGGAAAAAAACTTTGGATCAGGGCTTTGGGGATTTTTGTAGTGTTATCATTTGTGGTATCTTGTTCAAAACAGCTCATGCCTCCGGAAATTGAATCGATGGGTTCTGTTGCGGAAAGTGAATTAGAGGAAGTTGCTGAAGGCTCAGATGCAACACAAGGGTTTGCACCGGAGCAGGATTTTTCGTCTGATGGAGCCGGGTCTGAAGAGTCCGGTTTTGTCCGCGAGGAAAATCTGACCGAATCGGGAGCCGTTGACGGTGCGCCCATTATATCCAGAGAGGATGGAGCCTACAATCCTTTCGCCAAAGACGGCACTGGATCCGGGTTGGATCAAGGCATTCAGGAAGCCAGGTTGTATTCCTTTCGCCCCACTTCCGAGTTGAAAGACATCCATTTCCAGTTTGATAAATATGATCTGGATTCGAGTTCCAAAGGTGTTTTGAAACAGAATGCGGATTTTTTGAAACAACATCCCAGCGTCAAGGTAGAGATTCAAGGGCATTGTGATGAAAGAGGGACCAATAACTATAACCTCGCGCTTGGGCAACGCCGTGCGGCCTCTACCAAAAGCTATTTGGCTTCTCTCGGGATTCCTGAGAACAGATTGCATGTCATCAGTTATGGTGAGGAAAAACCCTTTTGCGGTGAAACCAACGAAGGTTGCTGGGGGCAGAATCGAAGGGCACACTTTATGGTTGCCGAATAAGCTGTCCTTTTGTAGCATAGAGGCAACGTGATAATTTAGATAGAATGAGATCGCAACGGACTTTCCGTTGCGATCTATCTATTTTCCCCACAGGAGCGGATTCCCTCAGAGTTGAGGGTTCAACTTTAAACACCCTGTTTTCCAACCGACATCATTCTTAATGAAAAATCAAAAACTCCAACGGATTGGCATCATTTTTTTAAGTCTGTTATTTGCTTCTGCAACCGCTTATGCAGGAATTTTTGATAATGACGAGGAAAACTGGAGAAGGATGTTCAGGGATATAAAGAAAATCAACTCCCGGTTGGTCACCCTGGAAAAGGGCAAGCTGCAGGCCTTGGAAAACACCCAGCAGAATTTGTTTCGTCAAATCGATGAAATTAAAAGTTTAATACCCAATCTTCAGGGCAGCGTTGAGCAAAGTCAGGCGGAAGTCAGCGGGCGTTTGGAGGCCACCAATAGAAAATTGGCGGATATTGAAAATCAAATCAAATCGGATATTGTCAAAAGCGTCAATCAGCAATTGAGTAAAATTAATGATCAAGTGACCTCCCAGCTAGGCCAGCAAACAATAGCCAATGAAAAATTTCAAGCCAACCTCGCGACTCAGTTCGATCAGTTGAAAGGCCATATGGCCGGGGACATGGATAAAATCGCTAATTTGAATAAAGGGTCTTTCCAGGAGTTGGTCCAGTCCAACAACCAGTCATTTGGTAAAGTTGTTGAGCAATTGAACGCTCAGAAAGAAGTCATCAAAGCAGACTTAATCCCCACCATCGTGCAGCAAAATGAAAAAACCAGTACTCAACTCCTCACCGGAATGTCTCAATCAAATAAAGAAAATAAAGAGACCTTGCTTGCAGGCCTGGCAAATATAGAGGCTAAAAATCAAAAATTGGTGGAAGTACTGCAAATGAGTCTGAAAGAGGGAGAAGCAACACGGGGAAACGTTGAGCGTCTTTCTTTAAATGTGGATGCGACAAACAATAATGTCCTTAAACTTAAAGATGCTCTGGTCCTGCAAATAGATTCTCTATCTAAAGTTCAGCAAAATCTTGAACAAATAAAGGGTGATAATGCCCTGAGTGGAGAAAAAATCAACAAACTCATCAGCTCATCCACTGCACTTGCCACTCACAGCAATGCGATGAACCAGTCTCTTCAAAGCGTGGGGCAGTCCTTGCAGACCATCGAAGGGGGGTTGGCCGGTGTGGAAGCTTCTAACCAGAAGCTGACAAAATTGATTGATATTTTGAAAGTCATGGCCGCTGAACAAGGAAAACTGACTCAGATAATGGCCGGACAAGGGGATATCAAGCAGGCCCAGAGTCAGGTGTTAAACACTCAGGCCCAGATTTTGAAAGCCCAGGAAGAAATTAAAAATGCTCAGAGGCAGTCGCTCAAGGACCAGGCGGAAACTAAAAAAACACTGGAAGAATTGTCCCGAAAGGCCAATGTGAATATTTCGAGAAATGATGCCATTCGGAAAACGTTGTCTAATTTAGAAAAGAGTCCCTCTCCCACCCCTCCCCGTTAAGAAAACCGGCATTTCAGGTTCCGGCCAGCTTTGAGATTAAGCTTTTTCCCTTCCCCTGAACTATCCGTGCCTTATAATGCACGGGCTTCGGGAATTCATAGTTCCTAAGGGAGCAACTCAACAACACTTTTTATGCTTTCTTCCAAATGGCCAAACCTGTATCGGAATACGTTTGTCAAACCTGCGGTTACCGCGTGCCCAAGTGGCTGGGGAAATGCCCTGAATGCGAAGAATGGAATTCGTTCTCCGAGGAACTGATTCGCGGCGGACGAAAAAATTTAAACTCTCTGGCCGCACCCGGCGGGAAACGGGATGGCGGTGCGCAACCGATCACATCTGTCGAATCCCTGAATCAAAATCGCTGGACCACGGGGATCAGCGAATTCGACCGTACCTTGGGGGGCGGGATGGTGGAAGGGTCCCTGACTTTAATCGGGGGCAACCCCGGAATTGGCAAATCCACTCTGCTGTTACAAAGCATGGGTTGTATCGCCCGTTCAGGGAGAAAAGTCCTATATGTTTCCGGAGAAGAATCTCCCGCGCAGATAAAGTTAAGGGCCGAGAGACTCAACGCTTTGTCGGACAACCTCCTTATCAGCCCGGAGATCTGCATTGAGGAAGTCCAACGATTGATCGACCGGGTGGACCCTGCGGTTTTGGTACTGGATTCCATTCAAACTTTTTATACCTCGGAATTGTCCTCCGCCCCCGGTAGCATTGGCCAGGTTCGGGAAGTGGCTTTCAAAATTTTTCAGGATGTAAAAAAACGGTCGCTGTCCGCCTTGCTGATAGGCCATATCACCAAGGACGGGGCCATTGCCGGGCCAAAAGCCCTGGAGCACATAGTGGACACTGTTATCTACTTTGAAGGCGAAAAAAGCCATTCCTATCGCCTGCTCCGAACGATCAAAAACCGTTTCGGGGCCACCCCGGAAATCGGTGTTTTTGAAATGCGGCCGGAGGGATTAGTCACGGTAGATAATCCATCGGAAATTTTTCTTTCCGAGCGGCCCCCGCACTGCCCCGGTTCTGTTATCGTCTCAAGCCTGGAAGGCAGTCGCACTCTTCTGGTGGAAGTTCAGGCCCTGGTATGTTCCTCCTCCTCAATCGGGATGCCCAGGCGCATGGCGACCGGGTTTGATCAGAACCGCATGACCCTCATGGTCGCGATCATGGAAAAGCGCCTCGGCCTGCAATTCCAGGGTGAGGATATTTTTGTTAATATAGCCGGCGGCATTAAAGTATCCGAACCGGCGATTGATCTTGGGATTGCGGCGGCCATCGCCAGCAGTTTTAAAAACCAGATGATCGACCTGCAAACGGTCATGATCGGCGAAGTCGGTTTGACAGGTGAAGTGCGGTCTGTCAATCAACTGGAACCGAGGATCATGGAAGCGGAACGGATGGGGTTTCAGCGTTGCGTCGTTCCCTATGCGGCGAAGAAAAGCAAGTCCGTGCCCAAAAGCAGTATGGAACTTTGTTTTGTAGAAGATTTAACCCAGGCGTTTGAAATCATTTTTCCGTAAAAAATTATATGTTTGAGTTTACCCAGTTCTCACGTCACTAATTGCAGCCATGAAAATTTCTGCCATCATTCCTGCCGCCGGTCAGGGAACCCGCATGGGCTCTGCGATCCCAAAACAGTTCCTATTGTTGCAAGGAAAGCCGATTCTTCACCACACGCTCAGGGCGTTTGAAGCCTCGGGGCAAGTGGATTCGGTGATTCTAGTGGTGCCGGAAAAAGATTCCGCCGCCGCCAAAAAAGAATGGTTGCTGGGTTACGACATCGTAAAAAAAATTGTTGTCGGAGGCAAGGAGCGTCAGGATTCCGTCTATAACGGCTTTCAGGCTCTCGATGCGGATACGGATGTGGTCCTCGTTCATGATGGCGTGCGTCCCTTTGTAACGGGGGATATGATCCTACGAGCCATCGAAGCCGCTAAAAACTTTGGCGCGGCCATCACCGCCATTCCGGTGAATGACACGATCAAGTTAGCGGATGCCGATGGGTTTGTGGAGAAGACCGTGGACCGCAGTGGCTTATGGCGTGTTCAAACGCCGCAGGCGTTTCAATATGCCGTTCTTAACGAAGCGTTTCAAAAGGCGGTGCAGGACTCTTATTATGGAACCGATGAAGGTTCTCTATTAGAGTACGCTGGCAAAAAGGTGAAAATCATCGAAGGATCGGAGATGAACATCAAGATCACCCGCCAGGAGGATCTCATTCTGGGAGAGGCTATTTTAAACAGACGGGCGGCAGAAGGTGAACCATGACTCCTGCTGTTGAAAACGGAAACTTTGCTTCCATCTTCATTTGCCTGCATCTAACCAAGTAATATCTTCCGCAAAATTATTTATGTTAAAAAAAATACTTGAAGTCATCAAATTATTTATAAGGAGACCGACCATGCTGGATGTGGGAACACAAGCGCCGGATTTTTCAGTTCAGGATCACCACGGCAAACAAGTCAGTTTGAAAGATTTTAGCAGCAAGAAAGTGGTGATTTGGTTTTACCCTAAAGCCGACACGCCCGGATGCACGATGGAAGGGCAGGGGTTCCGCGATGATTATAAAAAGTTTGAAGATAAAAACACCGTCATTCTGGGTGTCAGCTTGGATGGTGTAGCGGATAACAAAGCGTTTGCAGAAAAATATTCCTTTCCGTTTCAATTGCTTTGCGATGTCAATCGCGAGATCGCCCTGGCTTATCATGCGGTGCAGAATCCCGATGACCAGTATGCGTCGCGTATTTCCTATGTGATCGATGAAGCGGGGAAAATTCAGGAGGCCATCGCCAAGGTTGATACGAAGACCCATTCCGGCGAACTCTGCACCCGTATGTGAAAAAATACCCTCAAACCAGACTCCTCCCAGGGTTTTTCCTGGGCAGGTTGAAGGTTTTCCGTTTTGCCCCATGACCGCTGGCTTGACCTTTAGCGGGCATACAGATATTATGACGCGCTCTATCCCCCTTTAGTTTTTGGAGAAAAATATGGCTTACAAAGATTCACTAGACCGCAAAACCATGGGTGACATAAAAAAACAGAAGAAACAAGATCTTCTCCACACACGAATTGCCCCGATCGATTTTGAAAAGATCGAAACGGTGGCCGACCTGGTGGATTCTTTCAGCGGCAGTTCCATTCAGGCACGCAATATCGGTCTTTGCGCCAACGTGTATAAAAAAATGCTGACCGACCCCGAGCGGCCCACCATCATGCTGGGCCTCGCCGGGCCTTTGATCGCCGCAGGCTTACGAAAAATAATCCGCGATATGATCCATAACAATATGGTGGACGTGATCGTATCCACGGGAGCGGTTCTTTATCAGGATTTTTATGCGGCATTGGGAGGCGGGCATTATTATGGCAGTCCCAACGCGGATGACACGAAATTACGGGAGCTGTTCATCAACCGGATTTATGACACCTATGTCGATGAGGAACTGTTCGCCGAATATGATTCCCTGATCGGGCGATTCGCGGGAACCCTGGAGCCCCGGCAGTACTCAAGCCGGGAGTTTATCAACAAATTGTCGGAAACCATTGATGACGAGGACTCCATTCTGGTCGCCGCGAGAAAAAATGGCGTCCCCATATTTTGCCCGGCCATCAGCGATTCCAGCATCGGTATTGGTCTGATGGAGCATTATTATATGTCCAAAAAAGCGGGGAAAACGCCCATCACCATCGATGTTATTCGCGATAATTATGAACTGACGCAACTCGTGGTTCAGTCCCCTGGAACGGCGGCGTTTTATGTGGCGGGCGGAGTTCCCAAAAACTATATCAACGATTCCATCGTCATGTCCTACATTTTTGACCAGTACACGGGCGGCCACAAGTACGCCTTGCAAGTGACCACCGATTCTCCGCATTGGGGCGGCTTGAGCGGCAGTACCCTGGCGGAAGCGCAATCCTGGGGCAAGGTCAACAAAGAAGCCAATTTTGCCATGGCGTTTGTCGAACCCAGCGTATCGCTTCCCCTGATCTACGGTCATGCTTATCAAAAAGGGTTTTACAAGGACCGCAAAAAATTGCACCTGAACTGGTCCGGCGATGTTCTGCAGGAACTGAAAATAGTCTAGTGACCCGCTTAAGGATTTGAGGATGGACCCCAAAAAACAAGTGGTTTTTCTGCCGCCGGAAGAGGCGCCCTCTTTTGAACTCAAGGGCATTTGTATCGATCAACTATTGCCCAAAAAGGCGTGCTGTCAATTTTCCGCCTATCGGGTAAAAATGCGGCCCGGACAGATCAAGAAAACCAGTTATCATAAAGCAGGCGAAGAGCTTTATTATGTGCTGGAGGGGTCTGGTGTCGCGGTGTTAGACGGCACCGAGTATATTTTAAAGAAAGGCTGCTTTTTCCGCGTTCCTCCCAGCACCCTGCACCAGTTCATTACCAAAGATGAAGGTCTCGATCTTTTAAACTTCCACAGCCCGCCGGTTTTTTCCGACCACGATACGTATTTTAAAGATTGAACCGGATTCAATGAACCGCGCCGTCATGTCCATGACGGTTCATGTGGGAGGAAGAGATGATTCTGAAATGGGGAAAGAGGCTGGGGACGCTCCTCAAATGCTGAGGAGCTGGGCGATTTCCATATAACCTTCTTTTTCTGCATAGTAGATGATTGCATCGAGGGGATCATCCATGTCGATGGCGGCGGCAGTTTTAGAAGAGCTATCAAGGATTTTTCGGAAACCTCTCAGCAAATTTTCTACCGCGTGGTGCTGATGGTTGTTCCCCGAGTTATAAAATTCACTCCAAAATTGATCCAGCAGACCCTGTGTATCTAAATATTCCTGTACGTACATTGTAAACTCCATATTTAAATGATTCATTGGTTTTACTGTCTCTATTTAACAGCACCCTTATTAGGGAGGAGTTAGAAGTAGGTTATGTTTTGCTTAGTTTTTAAGAGATGGTAATTCAGAAAGGCTGTCAAAAGTCGCTGAAAAACCGCATATTACAGGTAGTTCGCAGTAAACATGGTTTGCCGGGACAGTCAGTTTTCCGCTGTTGGTGGAGGTGTTGCGCAGATCACAATGGGTTGTGACGTCCTTCTTTTTTAATTGTGAACAATCGTATTAACTTAACACTGACAGAAACTTCCTAATGAACGTTTAAATTAATTTCAGGAATCATGAAATGATTAGGCGACTATTTTTTATTACCGCGTTCATTCTGGTTTTTTCTCCTACGCATGTTTTCGCAGATACCGTGCCTAAACCCATCACAACGGCAAAGGCGATGGGCTTGAAGCCAGCCGATCCCCCCTGTAAGAATGCCCAATTCACTCAAAAAAAGTTCCGCCCTGAAGTTAGGAAGGATCTTCCGTTTCCCCCAGGTGCTTTTGTAGAATTGAAAAGTTGCGACGATGTGGATTTGCCTGAAAAACCCGCGTCAACCGAGGAGGCTTTGAAGCAGGAAGAAACCGAGAAGCAGAAGGCCCTCGAAAAATTGAGTATGGTGTTGAGTTACCTATGTAACCCGGTTAATCGGCATTGATATCTACAAAAATCCGGACATCGTCTATTTCGGGCGCGGACTTTAAACGGTGCGTGAGGTCATCCGTGAGGGCATGAATTTCGGCGATGGTTTTTTGGGGATCGACCTGAACGAATAATTCTATGACGTTGGTTCCGGTGAGATGATGAACCCGCATTCGGGTTCTTTTCAATTGCACTTTCGATGCGGCAATTACAGGGTCCACAATTTTTTCCAGGTCCTTGCGGGTGACGGTATAGAGGGGCAGGAGTTTTTGGTCTTCTTCGCCATCGACGTGAACCAGAACATCTTGCACCTTGTCAAAGACGTTGACCAGTTTTCTTCGCACCTTTTCCGCCGCCGCGTGTCCCTCGGTCACCGTTAAATCGGTGTCCACCAATATGTGGACGTCCATAAAGATTTCTCCGCCCAGGGTACGCGTTCTCAAGTCATGGAATTTAATGACCTCGGGGATGCCGTCAATGATCTTTTGAATCTCCTGGGTTTGATCTGCGCTCAAGCTCGTGTCCATGAGATCCCGCAATCCTTCCAAGAGAATACCATAGCCTACTTTGAGGATCATGAGGGCAACCACCCCGCCAGCCAGAGGGTCCATGAGAGGGTAGCCGTAATGCGCGCCGAGAA
This sequence comes from Nitrospinota bacterium, assembly GCA_027619975.1. NCBI lineage: Bacteria > Pseudomonadati > Nitrospinota > Nitrospinota bacterium. The sequence continues at coordinate 9,180 of JAQCGX010000028.1, read as the reverse complement.
TTCCGATCAAGGCCGCTATTGAAGAGATGGCGTCGGATCGATGATGCCAGGCATTAGCGATCACCGCCGGGCTATTGATCTTTTCTCCTATCCTGCGGGTATAATGAAAAATGCCTTCATTGGCGATGATGGAAAGCGTTGCTGCACCGGCGGCCAGCCAGGCGGGAATGGGCTGGAAATCGCTCGTCAGGACTTTCCAGACATCGTAGCCCACCCAGACTCCCGCCAGAATGATAACGCTACCGACGATCGTGGCGCCAATGGTTTCGGCCCGCCCGTGGCCGTAGGGATGGTTGGAATCCGCTGGAAGCTGACCGATTTTATGGGTGGCGAGAACAATGGCGTCGGTCAATAAATCGGATAACGAATGCATGGCGTCTGCTACCAGCGCCGTACTGTGACCAAGGATTCCGCCTATGAACTTGACGACCACAAGGACCAGGTTGACAAAAGCGCCGACCAGCGTCGCCTTGACACCTGGTGAAATTTCAATGGAATTTGACATCGATATTTTAAATAAACGGGTAACAGGTTAATGTCCGCAAAACATGCAACTTATTATATAAGACTGGGGTCAGGTTTGCCGGGATTCCTTTTTTCTTCCCCGGCTGGCAGGAATTAATTTATGACCGTTGAGGCCATTGGTTTTTAAATGGTCCAGTATTTTTACATTGGCCGCTGGAAAAGGATATTTATTAATGTTTTGAGGAGAAACCCATTTCCATTGCTCGCAACAGGTGGCGCGGATTTTCCCGGATAGGAGGGTGCAGGTGAAAACATGCAGGGTGACCCTGAACTGGGTGTAGCTGTGCTTGATGGTCAGGATCTTTTCCTTAATTTTAATTTGAACTCCCAACTCTTCAACAATTTCCCGACTCAGGCATTCTTCCGGAGTTTCTCCTTTCTCAATTTTTCCGCCGGGAAATTCCCATAGTCCTCCCATGAGCCCTTTCTGCGGCCTTTGCTGGATATAAGTTTTCCCGTTACGGTGAATCACCGCCGCGCTGACTTCAATTTTTTTAGAGATGGCTTTTACTTTGGCAGGTGGAAAATTTCCCTGAACGTTGTCTTTTTTAGCAAGACAAGCACTACTAAGCGGGCACAGAAGACACAGTGGATTTTGCGGCAGGCAGACCGTTGCCCCAAGTTCCATGAGCGCCTGATTGAAATCCCCCGGCAGGCGAGAAGGAACCATTTTCTCTGCAACCTGCCAGAGTCGATTCTCTGATGCGGAGGAACTTCCGTTTTCCATGAGGCAGAACAACCGGGACAACACCCGCTTCACATTGCCGTCGAGAACTGGAACATTGCGGTTGAATGCAATGCTGAGGACCGCACCGGCGGTGTAGCGCCCGACTCCCGGAAGCTTTAAAATTTCATCCCAGCTGTCGGGAACGTTGCCGTTAAATTCATTCACCATCAATTTTGCCGACCTGTGCAGGTTTCGTGCACGTGAGTAGTAACCCAGGCCTTCCCAGTGCTTCAAAACTCTGGGTTCACGGGCTCCGGCAAGGGTCTCGGTGGTGGGGAAAGATTTCAGCCAGCGCTGGTAATAGGGAATCACCGTTTTGACCTGGGTTTGCTGGAGCATGAATTCCGAAACCAGGATGTGATACGGGTCGTCCGTGTTGCGCCAGGGGAGATCACGCTTTTCTCTTTGGTACCATTCCAAAAGCGACTGTTGAATGCGTTGAATTATTTTTGGAGATGGCATGGGATCCAAGTTTGCAGGGATCAGGAAACGATGGCTGAATGTTGCAAGCTATCATTCAGGGCGGCGGGATACCAGAGGCTATACGCCGATAGCATCCTTGCTCCAGATCACTTTGTGAAGTTGGGTTTGCAGTCGGACGGGCAGGTTGTCCTCAAGGATCCATTGAGCCAGGTCTTTGAGGTCGAGTTTTTCATAAACGGGGGAAAACAATACCTGGGCGTTTTTGTGAATGGAATATTCGTTAAGGATTTTCTTGCTCCAGTCATAGTCCTCGCGGTCGAGGATAACGAATTTCACTTCGTCCTTTAACGTCAGATGCCGGAGATTTTCATAATTATTTTTGGATTCTTCTCCGCTACCGGGACATTTCAGGTCCATGATTTTGACCACCTGTTCAGGGACCTCATTGATAGGGAGAGCGCCTCCTGTTTCCAGCATGACGGTGTAATTTTTTCCCAGTAACGTTTGCATTAAAGGGATGGCCTCTTTTTGCATCAAAGGTTCTCCCCCGGTTATTTCCACCAGGGAGATTCCAAACTGGTCGACAGCGTCGACCACATCCTCGATCGTCATGCCTTTTCCTTCATAGAAAGCGTATTCCGTATCGCACCAGGTGCAACGCAGATTGCATCCTGTGAGGCGGACAAACACGCACGGAAGCCCCGTATGGGAAGACTCCCCTTGAATGCTTTTAAATATTTCGTGGATCTTCAACATGTGGCGCACCTGATGAAACGAGAGTCGATAATTTTATTCTTTGATTCTACAGCAACTTTTCAAGTGGATCATCATCAAACATGCAGGCGGGAAAATAGGGGGGGCGGCTTGAACGGGGTTCTCAACCGAAGCTGAGACGGCTGGTCAGGATCTTGGTTCCCATGCGGACTTTAGCCGAGAAGTCTTCCCAGGATCTTACTTTAGCGATTTGTTTCATGATGTAGGTGGGTTGGCGGTAAAACCGGGAATGACATTGGTCCTGAATTTCCCGGAGACTCTCTTCGGTGAAGTGCCGGTTCCAGAACTTGATTTTAAAGTCAGGGGTAGGATTTTCCGCGAACTCCTGCCAGTAATCATTGGAAATGATCCCTTCCTTCAGCATCTGGAAATACAGTTCGGTTTTGGGATAGGGCGTGCAGATGGAGAATTGCGCGTAATCCGGCTTCAACCGCTTGGCCAAAGCCACCGTGTCAAACATTTCTTTGCGAGTTTCGTGCGGGATGCCAATCATCATGTAGGCGAAAAAGCCAATTCCCGCTTGGCGGGTCATTTTACAGGCACGTTCCACTTTTTCCAGAGTCTGCCCTTTTTCCAGGTATTTCAGGTGACGGGGGGTGGCCGATTCGATGCCGTAATGAATCCGGTAGCATCCAGAACGCTTGAGCGCTCGAAGAAGCTCTTCATTGACGGTGTCCACGCGGGCGGAAATTTTGTAGTTTATTTTGATTCCCCGCTTGACGATGAGATCGCAGATCTCAAGAAGGATCTTTTTGTTGATGGTGATGGTGTCGTCCACGAAAAACAGGTCATCCACCCCTTGCTCGACCAGGTCTTCCACTTCGGCGACCACGCTTTCCGCTGATCGAAACCTGAAGGTGGTCTTGCGGATATCGCAGAACGAGCAGGCCGCCGGGCATCCCCTGGTGGCCTGTATGGTGAAAAACTGCCGACCTTCGCCGATGATATGTGCGTATTGCCCGATATCTACGAGATGGCGGGCGGGATTTGGCAGGGTGTCCAGATCCAGAAGTTCCGTTTCTTTAGGATTGACGTGGGCGATGTTATCTCGCTTCCACCCCAATCCCTTGATATTTTTAAGAGCATCTGACTCCGGCCCTTCGGCATCAAGAGCCTGGGTTAGTTTGGTGAAAATAGGTTCGCCTTCTCCGAAAACCACATAATCAATCAGTGGCAGATTGAGCGTTTCCTGGGGATATAAATTGACATGCGGCCCCCCCAGACAGATTTTTATATTCTGATCTTCCTGTTTTAAAACCTTCGCCGCATGGAGAGCGTCGAGCAGGTTAAAAGTCATGATGCTCATCGCTACCATGTCCGGCTTGATTTCCCGAATCCTATGACGCAAATCGGAGATCGATACTTTTTCCGGCGGGCAGTCGATGAAAACCGGCCTGTCTCCGGTGGCCCGTTCGTAATAGGCGGCAACGTAAAGCAGTCCCAGTTTGGGATAATAGCCTTTTCCGCCTTCCAGAGCCTTGGGGACCGAAGATTCAATGGAATGGGTTTCAGGGGGAACGAGAAATAATATTTTCATGGGATTAAGAAGATTTTTCTTTTAAACTCATGTCTATTAATCAACACGATTGTTATTGAAAGGACTCTGCCGCAAGCGGACGGAGACTTCGACAAGGATTTTTATTTAAAAGTCACAGCAAGCTACAGGGAATTAAACCCACTTGTGGGATTGAAAGGACTCGGATTCCATTGAAACCTATCGTCACCGTCACAAATAGTTTCCCGGCAATTGCCCTGGAAAAACTATATCCCCATTGCGAATTGAGAGTCAATAATACAGAGACTCCGCCCACCCAGGAGGATCTAAAACGGTCCTTCGCCGAAAGCGCGGCACTGGTCACTTACCTATCGGATAAAATCGGGCCGGACATAATCGATTGTGGAAAGAATCTGAAAATAATCGCCAATTACGGAGCGGGGTTCAACAATATCGATGTGGCTCACGCCCGTCAAAAGGGAATCTGGGTGAGCAACACGCCCGGCGTTCTGCATGAAACCACCGCTGACTTGACCTGGGCCATGATTCTTGGCGTGGCGCGGCAAATAGTTCCCTCCGACCGTTATACTCGTGAGGGAAAATTCAAAGGCTGGCAGGCCAAATTGTTTCTAGGGGGCGATGTGTACGGAAAAACCCTGGGCGTCATCGGCTGCGGGGAAATCGGCAAAGCAGTGGCCCGGCGTGCGCTCGGATTCAATATGCGGGTTTTGTACCATCAGAGAAATCGTTTGCCGGAAAATGTGGAGAAAGAGCTGAATGCGGAATTCGTTTCTCTCGATGAACTTTTAAAGCAGTCCGATTTCGTCACCTTGCACGTGCCGTTGACGGACGCAACCAAATACATGATCGGCAAAGCACAGTTGGAGATGATGAAACCATCTGCGTACCTGATCCACACCGCACGGGGAAAAGTGGTCGATGACCGGGCGCTGGTGGCGGTGCTCAGGGAAGGAAAATTGGCCGGGGCGGCGCTCGATGTTTACGAAAACGAACCGGAACTGACCGAAGGCATGACCGAACTCGACAACCTGATGCTTTTGCCGCATATTGGCAGCGCAAGCACCGATACCAGAAACTGCATGGCCCTGTTGGTTGCCGACAACGTTCTCGATGCCCTGGCGGGGAAACAACCGCGGTCGCTGGTCCCTGGGTGGTGATGAGCCTTATAAAACTAGCGAGTTTTGAAAATCATTAAACATTGAACCTAAAGTGGGCGATGTCGCCGTCCTGGAAAACGTAGTCTTTTCCTTCGATGCGCAGTTTCCCGGCTTCTTTCACCGCCGCTTCGGATTTGTATTTGACCAGGTCGTCATAATTGTAGACTTCCGCGCGGATGAATCCTTTTTCAAAATCCGAATGAATCACGCCTGCCGCTTGCGGCGCTTTGGAATTTTTTCTCAGGGTCCAGGCACGGTTTTCCTTTTCGCCAACGGTGAAATAGGTGACCAGATCCAGCAACTGGTATCCGGCATGGATCATCCGGTCGAGGCCGGTTTCCTGAAAGCCCAATTCTTCCAGGAACATTTTCTGTTCCTCAGGGTCTTCCATTTCCATGATTTCCTGTTCTAATTTACCGACCAGAGACACGACTCCCGCTCCTTCCTCAGCCGCATGTTTGCGGACGGCTAAGACATGTGCGTTTTCTGACTCCGAAGGGTCGGCGATATTGCAGACATAAAGAACGGGTTTCGCCGTGATCAGGTTGAGGGATTTGACGAACCGGGCTTCGTCCTCGCTGTGGGTTTCGAGGGTGCGAGCCGGTTTGCCGTCGCCTAAAATTTTTAAAAGTTGTTCGATCATTCTCAATTCAAAACTGGCTTCTTTGTTGCCACTTTTGGCGAGTTTTGCGATCTTTAAAATTCTGCGTTCCAGGTTTTCCATGTCGGAGATCATCAATTCCGTCTGGATGACTTCGATGTCTGAAAGCGGGTCCACTTTGTTGCTGACGTGTGGAATATTTTCGTCTTCAAAACAACGGACCACATGCGCAATGGCGTCCACTTCGCGGATGTGCCCGAGAAATTTATTGCCAAGCCCTTCGCCCTTGGAGGCTCCTTTGACGAGCCCGGCAATATCCACGAACTGCAACGTGGTGCGGACGGTTACTTTCGCGGTGACTAGTTGTGAGATCACATCCAGCCTCGGATCGGGAACGGCGACCATGCCGTTGTTGGGCTCGATGGTGGTGAAAGCGTAGTTGGCCGATTCCGCACCGGCGTGCGTGAGGGCGTTGAAAATCGTCGATTTACCCACATTGGGCAGGCCGACCAGGCCACAGGTGAATCCCATAATTTCCTCTTTTGAATGATAATTTTAGAAAAGCGATTCCGGCTCAACAAGGCAGGAGTCCAACGCGTACTCAATAACCCGGATCAGGCGGGAATATTAAGGGAGATACCATTTTATAACCAGTATGGGCAATGAGCAAATTATTTTGCAAAGAAGGCGTAAAAGGGGTTAAATCCTCTGCCGAACCCGAATATACTTTACCAGGCCGAAAACGGCAATCGCCGCGACAAGATGTTTCAAGGTATGGCCGCTCATGAGGTGATGGGTGAAAGCATAAACCCATCCGTCCAGCAACTCGAAACCTTTTGCCAGTCCGTACCCGACAATCACGGCAACCAGATGTCGGCCCCCGGTGTATACGGGGTTAAAAAGGATGAGAATGACAGGAATCATCAGTACAGGTAAAAACTGCACCAGAGCGTAGAGCCGAAGATCGCCGTGCCCAGCAGATTCAGTGACATCCCAGTAAATGACACTGCCGACTCCCACAACCATTAAAATTGGCAGAAGATACAAACCGGCTTTCAGGTGAATCCGTTCTGCGATAATAATAGAAAAAAATGCCATGAAGACGAGAGTCATCGGCAGTCGATCCCAAATGAGTGTATCGTTGGCGGGTGTCCAGTGGAAATAAGATGAACCGGGGGCCAGAAGTATCAGACCTGTAAACGCGACGCAGAAAGGGATGGCTTCGAGTGGATGAGTGAACCGGGTTTTATCTTTCCAATGTCTCCGAAGAGCAAGTAACCCAAGAATGCCGACCAATAAAAATAGAATGTTGGAGACGACATCGCCAAAATTAGGAATGCTCCATAGAGTTCTGTGATCTGCAAAGTTGAAATATTCGGGGTCTTGAGCGATGGGCGGAATAAAGAAGGCCGCCGCAATTCCAGCGGCAACGATACAAATTATGCTGCCTGTTTTGGCACGTCGGTTTAACAAAAGGTGTCTTTCATTTTTTTGAGCGAGGGATGGAAAGGGTGAGTGTTGGGAAATTTATTCGTCGTTCCCGGTGCGGCGAATGTCCTGCAATTGCAATTCTACCTTGTTCTGACCGTTCCAGGTGTTGATGTGGATCTCAAAGGCGATGTCCACAAGCTCCGTCACCGTGTCTATCGAGGAAAGGGCCTCTGCCATGCCAAACCCTATCGCATCAATTTTTCCCGCTCCCTGAGTGGCCCGGAAGCGAACATGGGTTGCCTCCTTCCCCATGGTGCGCAGGTTTTTAATGCGTACTCCCAGTGCCATGAATACCGGTAAGGGATTTTCCGCCCCAAAGGGTTCCAGCCGTTGAATGCTTTTGAGAAAATTGCGATTGATTTCCGCCAGTTGCAGGCACGCGTCGATTCGTAAATCGGGAATCAAATCGTCCTCTTTAAGAAAGCGGTGGCCAATGGCATTGATGGATTGCCGGAAAGGTTCCACATTTTTCTCTTCGATGTGCAGGCCTGCGGCGTAAGCGTGGCCGCCGAACTGGATAAAATGCTCCGTACATGCCGAGAATGCCTTGAACAGATTAAATTTTGGGATGCTTCTTCCAGATCCTTTGCCCGTGCCGCCCGCCAGAGCGATGAGAACGGTGGGACGAAAATATTTTTCGACTATGCGGGAGGCGACGATGCCGATCACTCCCGCATGAAAATTTTCCGAAGCCATGACGATGATCCGGTCATTTTCCAGATCTACTTGCCGGTCAATCAGGTACTCCGCTTCCTCCAGCGTCCACTGTTGGATTTCCTTGCGTTCGGTATTGATTTCTTCAATGCCACGGGCCATGGCCATAGCTTCATCCAGATTGGTGGAGGTCAATAGATGAAGACCGGCGTCGGCCCTGCCCAACCTGCCAGCGGCGTTTAGACGTGGTCCGAGGGAAAACCCGACCGTTCGGGCGTCAACATTCCCATCGACTCCGGCAACCGCTTTGAGCGCAACCATTCCCGGCTTGGCGGATTGGGCCATGACCTTCAACCCATGCGAACAGAGAATGTGGTTTTCCCCGGTCAGCGGTGCGACATCTGCGATGGTGCCAAGGGTGAACAGGTCGAGATGCCGTTTTAAATTAGGCAAGCGGCTTTTTCCCCATCCGGCCTGATGATGCAGGGCCGAGCGAACCGCCGTGGCCAGCTTGAAGACGATGCCCACGCCGCTCAAAAATCGAAACGGATAGTTGCAATCCGGCTGATGCGGGTTCAGGACGGCCACGCAGTCCGGCAGACCGTCGGCGCCGACCTGGTGATGGTCCGTCACGATCACATCCAGTCCCAGTTCGTTGGCTATTTTAACTTCAAGGTTGCCGGTGATGCCGCAATCGGCGGTGATCATCAGGGCGCTGCCTCCGGCCCGAATTTTTCGGACGGCATCGGCGTTGAGTCCATATCCCTCGGCCATGCGCTCGGGAAGGTAATAGTCGACAGCGACTCCGAGATCGCGGAAAAAGTGAATCAAGAAAGCGGCGGAGGATACGCCGTCCACATCGTAATCGCAAAATACGGTGATTTTCTCGCACGCTTCAATCGCCTGGACGACTCTGTCCACGGCTTTTTGCATTCCCTTCATTAGAAAAGGATCGTGCAGTTGGGTCAGATCGGCAGCGATGAAATTTCGCGCTTCATCGGCATCGGTTATCTTGCGATTGATGAGGAGTCCGGCAAGGACTGGAGAAATGCTGAGCGCTTGCGAAAGCTCGGTGACGAGTTCCGTGGATGGCTCTTGGAGTTGCCATTTTTTTTGCAGGAGGGAAATCATTAGAAAGCCATTGGTTGAAAATTAAGGGCATCTCTAAAAATTGACAACGGCACCGAATCGCCAATTCAAAGAAGCGTCTTTTATTTTAGTAGGACAGGCTTTCCAGCCTGTCCGCACGGGCTGGAAAGGCGGAATTAAATTCCGCACTTCCGCATTGACTTTAGGGCATCTCTAAAAATAG